>JAUWRC010000005.1 GCA_030610745.1 Clostridia bacterium | reverse complement strand
CCATATCTCAAATCACTTCTTATGCTTATACCCTCTACTGCCTCTTTTGGTGGCGGAAGATCCGGCTGTCCTGACCCAAAACTTATAATATCATTTCCTTGTTTACCAATAAATATTGAAGGACTATTCAAATCTTTGTTTTCGTTCATCATTATCTCCTTGTTCTATCCTTATAGTACGATTCCAATAAATTTTTATCATAAGGTGCCTTTCTTCCTGGACATACTTCCCTTGGACATAACTTGCAACTTTCAAACCTAATTTCTGTGGGGAAATATATTCCAGAGACAGATTTATTTGGAATCATTAGAAAACTATCGGTTAGCTCAACTCCAATCAAATCTTTCACATTGCCAAAAATTGAAAATAATTGTTTTTGCTCTTCTATTGGCCATAAATTTTGGGATCCTGCTCCCGGACTCATTTGTGACATTTGTCCCAGGGCATAGCTTCTTTTTAAATAATCGTCAAGATATTTTATACTATTAGCTAAAGCCATCTCTTTAATTGCATCCAGCCAGAATTGTCTCATAAAATCATCACTTGCAATTGCTATTTCATCTAATTCTCTTCCACATGTAGCAATACAGGGAAAAACTCTTTCTACTTTGTCTAAATTAAGACGAAGAACACGGCTGGTAAATGTTACTCCTCCAATATTCACTGTGTTATGGCTCTTGTGTTGAATATAGGAGACTTCATAGATAGCTTTTGGCCTAGCTACAGAAGCAGCGCTCTGGAGCAGATGTTGAATATCTTTTGCATCTTCGCTTTCTTTATCTATATGTAACCTTGCCAGGAGTGTATCCATGTCTACTTGAAAAACTATATCATTAAGTACTTCCATTTTTGGCCTCCCAGATTTCTAAGGCTTCTCGTTCCTGGAGAAAATTCGCCTTCTCTTTGTTGTATAGAGATCCTTGATGATTCTTCACCGTCTCTTTACCTTTCCTTTTCCTGCTTTTGGGTAAAAGGCAATTTCGGGTAACGGTTCCCGGATTGGCGAAGCCATAAAGTGATCTGGACAAACAAAGTAAGTCACCACTCCGATGTTAAGTGAAGCAGCTTCTTGAGTTATATTTCATCTATGAATACCTCGGAATTCAAGTCAAAACCGGGAGTATGCACAAGGAGAAGAGTAGTAAACTCCTCGTCGCTCCTTAGCATTTATTATATTATTTTTAGTTGATTTTCGAAGAATTTAAGTCCAATTGTATCTAATCCATTTTTTTTATAATCTCTAAGTCTGCATAGTGACCATATGCATGACCTGTATCTATACAATTCGCTCAATTTATTAATCAAAGGAAGCTTTTTATTCATCTCCGGAGAGTTGTTATTATAATATCTCTTTAAAAATCTTTCACGCATACCATTATTCCATTGAGAATATGTTATTAGATAAGCTACATCAAATAATCCTGAAGATATTGCAGCCTCTCCCCAATCAATTAAAGCTAAATCTCCGTTCATTTTGATCATTATGTTATCTCTGGCTAAATCCCCATGAGTCAAAGAATTAGCCATATTCTTTAAGAATGGTTCAATATGCTCAAGCAAGTTATTGTAATATTTGAATTTAGATCGAATAATTTCAAGTTTGGGTACATCATTCACGGTAAGATTTTTCCATTCATGATTATTAACAATTAACTTAAAAGGGGGTTTAAATTCATTTATCAATGCAATACCAATCGAGGGTCTATAATCTTGTATCCCTTCGATGCTAGGAATAGTTACGCTATGTAATGTTTGTAGGGCGTCAGCTAAGTTATATATTCTATCAATATTTTCCGGCTGCGAAGGATATTCTAAATATTCCATAAAAAAGCCGTCAATCTCTTCTATCCAATCTTCAATAGCTGGCACATATTTTGACATTTTATTTGTATTGAGATATTTCAATATGTTATATTCTAATTTTACAGAATTAGATTGCATAAAATCTCTTCTTAGCACTTTTAGAATTTTCTTATTCCTGTTTTTTTCTATGATGAATATACGTGAAGTTGTTCCCATGTCAATATATTTAATCATTTTCCAGTTATTCGCTTTTAAAAATGTATTAATTTTTCTCAAAAATCTGTTCTTTGGTAAATTTTTCCCCTATAAAATTTTCTCTCGACCAGTGCACTGAACTGAGTTTTTGCTGAATTGATTTAGACATGAGTTAGCTTCTTCTATAAAAACATCTTATTTTTATTGGATTCTTGAGTATAACGCCTAATGGCTGCATATACGACGCTGCGACCAAAGGAAGTAATAAGCTTCTTCCAGTGTTATCAATCTTCTGACTTTTCTTAGTTTAACTACCAGTCTGGAAGTAAGTTGCCAATCTGGTATTATCTGATGTCCACCCTGTTCTTTTCGATCCAAAGAAAGCAATATCCCGAAAGAGCAAGGACGCTGGATCGTAGCGTATACGCTGTCAGCGCAATTATTTAGTAGCCTTAAGTGAAAACGATAGTTTTGTCGAGTAGACATCATAACCCCCTTCCTAGAATTTCTCACTTTCTTCTTTTTCGGCCAATGACCACAATCACGCGTGATGAATCGGTTACCGCCGAATCCATAGAATAGCCTCCAAAGGCTTTTAATGCCTCAAAGCCATAAGAGGCCATAAACATCAGAACCTTGTCCTCAAAAAATATTCTGAGGTCATCTTCAGCAAAAGCCGTTCAATATCCAAGATTTTGTTTGCCTTAGGCCAAAACTTTTGAACAATTTGATCTACGAAATTAGATTCCTGGTCGTAATTCCTATGCTTATGCATCAAATCGTAGCATTTAACCAGTTCTAATTCGTACATGTTTTGCGAAAAGGAATTCACAGCTCTATCCTCCCCAGACTCTTCATCTCCACCCCACTCAACACAATATAGCTATAATTCCCCTTAAATTACTAACCGTGAAATCTGGTTCTTCCTCCAAATTTCTGGGCCTTTGCACCCTGGCAAATTCTTGCAACAGGCGAATCGTCTTCCAGCCGAGCAACTTAGCTGGTCGGATATCGTTGTCTATACGATCACCAATCATCACCACTTGATGAGGCTCGCACTGTGCCTGTTCGAGAGCTAACCGGAAGATGGCAGGATTTGGCTTTTCTAGACCAACTTCGGCTGAGGAAAGACATAAAGATATGAAAGAAGCCCATCCGTAGCTTTCCAGCCGTGCCCCTGTACCAGCAGACTGATTTGCAATCACTCCAATCCTGTATCGTGGTGCCAGCCTCAAAAGCACTTCATAGGCTTGGGGATAGGGTTCCTCCAATTCCTTCCGATACTTGACTCTTTGCAGAATAAAAGCACGATCAGATGGGTTATTGGCGAGTTTTTCTATCACGCGTACAATGAGTCTGGGAGCAAATTCGGCTGAGGCTTCTTCAAACGCCCGCTCAATAGCCTCTGCCGAAACCTGCATACTACGTTCTGCAAACACCCGCACCATTTGTTGGATACGATCTTCTTCGGCTCTTTTCTCACTGATTAAGGTACTTCCAAGATCGAAAAAGAGCCAGCGAACATGCGATAGTTTCAATATCATTTCTCCTTAAGTTAACCTGCCCATTGCGCCCATTTTCCTATTTTCCGAAAACTACTCCTATAGGGTTCTCTATTATAAGAATAAGAATTCTTTACGGAATATATAAGAATAAGAATTCTTTACGGAATATATAAGAATAAGAATTCTTTACGGAATATATAAGAATAAGAACTACAGTCAGGATGTTTGAAATATGGATAGGAAAGAAAAAATAAACTTTGACCCTCAATCTAAACAAGTTCAACTTTCACCCGTTTACCTAACACACGGGCAAGTTTAATCAATGTTCTTAAAGAATAACTTTTATTATAAACATTTTCTAGTCGAGATATGGTTTGTTGAGTAGTGTGCAGTCGTTTAGCTAACTGCTGTTGAGTTAATTTTTTCTTTTGTCTAATCCTGGCTATCTGGATAGCCAAAGAAGCATAAATTTCTTCTTCATCGAAGGCTTTGCGGAACTCCGCATCTTTTAAATCTTCTTTTAACCTGTCTTTAAATCGTCTTACACCTTTCATGATTTAATCTCACCCCTTTCATGTCTTTGTAAAAAATCTTGCATTCTTCGTTCTGCTTTTTCAATCTCTTCTACAGGAACTCTATCAATCTTCTTTAAAAAACCATGGGTAATAACAATTTTCTTGCCAAAGAAAAAATATAAAAACCGATAGTGATTTGAACCAAAGCCAATTCTAAGCTCCCGAACTTTACCTCTTACAACGTCTGCAAATGGTCTTGGTAAATTCGGCTCCTCCTCTCCAAGCTTCTCCATCCATTTTTCCACCTTTGCCTTTATTTTAGATTCCAGCTTATCTAAAAATTCGTCTGTGGGACATCTACCTCGCTTATCTAAATAAAAGAGTACCTCATACATTCTAGCTCCCGATTAAATATACACTATTTTTAGTGTATTGTCAACCTCCACTCCGAGTGTAACAGCGTGTATATTGTGCTACCTGCTGTTTCGTGCTTATTCAAATCTTTTCTATCACTTGCGGTAATTCAGCAAAACTGCTAATTTTAAAATTGGGAAAAAAATCATCATTTGATTCTTCTCGAGCAAACCTGATTGTTTTAATACCTGCCTCAGAAGCTGGACGAAGATTTTTATATCTGTCATCGACAAAAACAGAGTCTGAAGGAGGTGATTGAATTTTGTCTAATAAAATATTGTAAATCCTTTTGTCAGGTTTACGATAACCCACTTCACCGCTTATAATGATAACTTTGAATAATCTATTTAAATCAAATTTGAGGCGTAAGTAGCCAGACCACTCTTTCACATCATTGGATAATATTGCTAAGGAATAATTTTTTACTAATTTCTTTGCAATCTTCATGAATTCAGGATCTATTCTCAAACATGAATCAAGATAATCTCTTTCAATTTCTGGATACTGGTCACCAAAACCGAACTCATTCCAAAAATCAAATGATGAAATCTCCCCCAGACTTGCTTTGGTATACATTTCATTGATTTTCTCTCGGGAAATCATATCGTTTCTTCTTTGAATATATGGCACAAGTAAATCATTTGTATCATCACCAACCTCAAATATCACCCCCATAACATCAAAGATTATCCACTTTATTGACATGCGATCTCCTAAGCAGAAAAACATTCTGCTTATAATTTCCCCTTTGCGTAATATGATGGGGCAACCCAACGGCAACGACTCTTGCTATTCTGGGCATAGTTAAATTTTACCCAATCTCAATAACATTTGTTAATATAAATGGTCGCTGTCCATATTTTACTATTTTACTTGGTATTATCTGATATCCGCCCTGTTCTTTTTCTTCAGGACGTTCAATAATCCTGTCAGATCAGTTGATATGTAGTCGGGCGCTTCGTCTACATAAGATACTTGCTTTTTCTTCCTGTTGATCCAAAGTACAGGGATCCCTAGAGATTTTGCACCACATACATCACTACTGAATGAGTCCCCAACATGAAGCACTTCACTTGCTGGCAAATCAAGTAAATGTAGCGCCTCTTTAAACACCTCTGCACGGGGCTTATAGGCTCTACAATCCTCACTGGTGACGATCCAATCGAAGTGTAGATTGCAGTGCTTCAAAGCCAACTGTAACTCGGCGTTATCAATGTTGGATATCAGACAAATGGGTCTCTTGCACCTCGCTAACACCTCCCTGCTCTCCGGAAAGATCGTAGGACGAACCCAATACTCGTATAGAACTTGAGAGAGCGCATCACTATCTAAATCGGCTTCAAAGTGTCGTAGAACACGCTGCAGTGAAAGCTGTTCTAGTTCCTTCTGAAGTCGAAATGTGGTTCCAAAACTCTGAGAACACAATTGACTAAATGCATAACTCCAATAGAAACCAATCTCTGCTGCTGTTACTGTCAAAGGAGATACTTTAGAGATATCCTCGCATATCTTTCTAATGGGGATATCGTCCTCTTCAACTACTGTGCCATAAAAATCTAACAATATAGCATGCGGTAAAAAATCTTTCATAATTCATTACTCGTTTTTGTATAGTCTTGTTGAGTAGACATCATAATTCCCTTTCTAGAATTTCTCACCTTCTTCTTTTTCGGCCAACAATAACAATTACGAGCGATGAAAAGGAATTCACAGTTTTATCCCCCCAGAGTTAATCCCCTGTATTCATGACGTATATAAAAGCCAAATATTCTTTGGCTGATTCTAAAGCGGAACTGGTAACTTCATCGAACCAGATATTCGGTTGTCAAGAAAGCAAAGCCAATGACTCCTTAAGTAAACTTGTCCACAAGAAGCTTTTCATATTGAACCCGATAGGGTTTAAATCCGAATTGTAGTAACTAAGTCTTTCATCGAATTAATTACAACATCTGCGCAAGGCGAAGGAACTAATTCTTTATATTTTTTATCATTCGGATTACGGATATCAAATAAACGACCCCACAGCAGAGCTGAGCTGTGGGGCATTGACTCACTACTCATAAATTGTTAAAATCTCTATGCCTCTAAAATTATATTTAGGTATTTGCGCTATGTCTCTCTATTTCTGAAAGAATCTCTAATATTTTCTCTTTCAGCTCAGGAGTCTTATTTTTAACTATATCCCAGACAATATCTACATCAATCCCAAAATATGCATGTATCAGTATATCTCTTAGTCCAGCAACCTTTTTCCATTCCACTTCGGATTTCTTATTTTTGATTTCGTCAGGGATATTCTTTACAGCCTCTCCTATAATTTCCAAGTTTCTCACAACACCATCTTGTTTTAACTCATCCTCTCTAAAATCATTAAAAGATTGGCCTTCGGTATATTTTTCAATCTTACGAATAGCCTCCAGAATATCTTTAAGGTAAGCTTTACACTCTCGTGGCATATTTTACACTCTCCAAGATATATGGTTTCAAATCTGGTTTTATAGCTTCAACAACTACGAGATCAACCTTATATTTGAATAAGTCTTCTAAGAAAAATTTGAGATTCATATAATTATCAAATGTCTTTTTCTCTTTTTCAAATTCCACTAAAATATCGATGTCACTCCCTACCTTCTGTTCATTCCTAATGTAAGATCCAAATAATCCTATTTTTTTTACACCACATCCCTTTATCTTTTCCATATTTTCTTCGATTTTTCTCATTATTACTTCTGGTATCAACATAATCTACACCTTCTTCCTATAGCAATGATATACCACATCTAAATCTAGTCAACTATCACACCATTAATTAAGTTACCCAGAGCTCTTTTGCCTTTTGACTCCAAATCCTTCAGACTCATAGCATAATCAGCTATTTATGTCAAATACAAAAAAATTGATTGATGTGAATTAAAATTGATTGTGAAAATTGATTATTTCAGGAGATTTTTCGGCAGGTTCTTTTGTTATCGGAAGTTTTAAGTTCTATCCCTGTAATATGTTTCCAATAAATTTTTGTCGTAGGGTGCCTGTCTTCCTGAGCATACTTCCCTTGGGCATAACTTGCAACTTTCAAACCTAATTTCTGTGGGGAAATATATTCCAGAGACAGATTTATTCGGAACCATTAAAAAACTATCGGTCAACTCAACTCCAATTAAATCTTTCACATTGCCAAAAATTGAAAATAATTGTTTTTGCTCTTCTATTGGCCATAAATCCTCCTATGATGCAAGGATTCTACACACAAAAACGCAGGGCCCCTTGACAACCTTTTAAAAGTATATATCATAATATATACTTCGCAAGAAGGAGGACGTTAATCATGGACACAGCAAAAATATTCATAAATGGCCGCAGCCAAGCTGTGCGACTGCCAAAAAAGTATCGTTTTCAGGGAAAAGATGTTTACATAAAAAAGTTAGATAATATGGTGATACTTATCCCTAAAAATAACCCCTGGGCCTCTCTCTTTTCCGGTGTGCATGAGTTTAGCGAGGATTTTATGAAAGAAAGGCACCAGCCATCCGAGCAAGACACAAGAGAAACTTTTGAATGAAATATCTATTGGATACCAATATATGTATTTACATTATAAAGAGAAAGCCTTCGCCGGTCTTTAAAAAATTAGAAACTCTTCAAATTAATGATGTTGGTATCTCAGTAATCACATTAGCAGAATTGGAATACGGGGTTAGTAAAAGTGCCTTCCCCGAGAAAAACAAAATAGCTCTGATAAAATTTTTAGCTCCCCTCCAGATCCTTCCATTTACAGAAAAGGCTGCAGGAACATACGGAAAAATACGCTCCTGTCTGGAAAAAACAGGCTCTATTATTGGAACCATGGATCTTTTTATAGGCGCTCACGCAAAATCTGAAAATCTGGTTCTTGTTACCAATAACCTCAGAGAATTTAGCCGTATACCTAACTTGAAAATTGAGAACTGGATTTGATATTATTTCTCCTCGGCCATCATTTCCTCTAAATAATCGAAGCACTTCATTTATGCGCAGCTCCGGTGAGGTTTCAAATCTTCAGTATTACCAGAAATGCTCATCATTTTGATTCTAATGTGCCCAGGCAATCCTTTTATCGACATGGCGTACAAGCGAATAACAGATTGATGGTCGCTGTCCCTATTTTCTCTGACTCTTCTTAGCTTAACTGCCAGTCTGGAAGCGATAGGTTCCAGCAATTTGAAGATTTCTTCTTTTTTAACTAATATTATCAGGTGAGCGTAGCAAACCACAAACACCGTGGCGCAATGTAAGGCATTGACATAATAGCCATTCCTTGCAAGAAAAACTGCATTTCTACCTTCTCCACATCCTAAAAAGAGTCTGGAGAGATATAGCAGAAATTTTTTTTCAAAGCCTATTCTTTGATCTATCTGAATTCATCAGCTGGCGTTATCTTATTCTCCTATACAATATCATACCTTTGAGCCGCTATTATTGATATTTTCATTTTCCATTGTACTTATCCATAAACTGTTTTTCCTATCTTTATAATAACTGGGAATAACTGTGGCTAGGGACGAGGGTAACAAGTTCGCTTCTCTTAATTTCCCAACCGGTTGCCAGTAAAATTCCAAATGCGATTCGAGTGATTTCGGAATTTGGGGATAAGCGTAATTCAATAAACTACCAGAAAACAGGAAATTCAATTCATAATACGGTTGAGCATTATAGTCAAATGAATGTTCAATTACACCAATGAATTGATCAATCTTAACTTCTCCATTAAATTCTTCCTTTAACTCTCTTAGAATCGCATTCTTTACACCTTCATTGTATTCAACGTGGCCACCGGGTAAAAATGTGTTCTTTGCACCAATTTTATGGGCTAACAAAACGTGACACTTGTTAATTATTACTATTCTGCCTAAAACATGGGTTGTTAACATGCTGACTCCTTTTGAAAACGAAAATTTTGCGAAACACAGCGCAAACCGAGAATCTCTCTTACCTCCTAATTCTTACTATAAATGTAAGACAAATAAACCAATTGCCAAGAACAACTCTTTGCACATATCTTTCTATCTTTTGATAGCATTTTTTATCTTGGGATTCCATTTCATATCCGAAATACTTCGTTTATGGATAGATCTAAGTGAACTATCATGCTTCACTACAGAAAAATAGGGTAGTTTTTTATATTATGAGCATTAAATATTGAGTACTTACCCTTGTATTTCATAGAAGGTCTCTCACATCTCAACGGGGTTAAAACCCAGCTTGTACCATTCATTGGGATTATTAAAGAGCCAATCCGCCCCTATCTTTATAGCCTCTTTCTCTTTCAGCCAACCCATATCTACAACTTCTGCCAGCCCTGCTGCTATGGCATCCTTAGCAATCAAGAGGTGACAGGCGGCATATTCAGGTACATCGTGATAATCGGCACCAAAACCATGAATTTTGGTATGAGGAACAGCCATTATGGAGTTAGCAAATAATCTTTTAGCATAGTAGGCATCAATGATGTTAAGCCAGCAAGCGTCGATGTGAACATTTGGATAATTCTTAGCCAGGTAAAGCAGCTCCCCATCATAAGGCCAGTTGCCGTGGAAAATGTCGAACCTTACCTCAGAATGCATCTCCAGCAATGAAGTGAGAAGCACAGCATTTGTCTTGCTAATCTCATTTCTGATACCTGCCATATGGCCGGTATGAATCTGGACAAAAAAGTCAAGCTGGCGGGCCATTCGCATAAATTGATGGAACAGGTAATCAGACAAAGGCATTAGTTCGGGGAAACCCACTGAGAATCTTGGGTTCTCCATTATCTTGTTAAAGACTCGCTCTGCCTCTTCACGGGTGGCATTGGAAAACTTTATGGGACGACTATAAGCGGATTGGTCCTTCATGCCAATGGTGCCGCGCTTCTTCATTCGGGAGAATATCTCCCCGCAGAGAACAACATACTCATCAAGCGAGGTAACCTTTTTGCCCAGAATGCCAGCAATCTTCTGAATGGCTTCGTAACTGCCAATATGGTGAAAATCTGGCAGAGGAACGAGCATCCGATCACGGTCTGGTAGTTTGTATTTACCTTCCAGGTATTCCTTCAAATCAATCCAGATGTTGACCAGTCTGCATACAATACCCGCATCATCGAGAATCTTCTCATAGACTTTCTCATCCTTCAGCTTTAAAAGCCTTTGGCCAATGCGCACAAGGGCCTCAAGACTCATCTCGCTCTCCCCATAGAACTTTTCCATAATGAGCCTGGTTACCCGCGCGTAGGAGGTATGTTCGGTTGCCTTCCAGAGCTTCTCAAATACTGGCCATTTTTCTTCGGTAGATATCCTCTGGTCCCTCAACATCTCCATATGTGGCTCTGCCCCGGCAGACATTAAATCAGACTCCACATATCCTCCAATTAATGAGACAATTGGCTCTTTATATTCCGGTGCGGACCGATATCCCATGGTATGATCATGGCAATCAATCACCGGAATCTCATCGATCGCCTTCCTGATAGACTTGAAACTAGCAGATTTACTTAGCATGTGAGCCTCCTTTAGGCATTGTTAGTGCTGTCAAAACTACAGAGAGAGAGCTCTGAAAAATGCAACTTTTAGCAGGAAACTGTTCTAATGTCATTGCGAAGGACAAAGTCCTGAAGCAATCTTAAAGCAGATTCAAAGCAGACTCTCTAACTTCAAGAAGAGATTGCTTCGCCCTGCTCGCAATAACGGGAATAGAGTTTTTCAGAGCTCTCTGTCAGATCAGTTGATATGTAGTCAGGCGCTTCATCTTCTTATGATGCCAGCTTTTTCTTCATGAAGATTGCTATTTCTCCTTCTGTTATATCGCTATTGGAGTAGTAGGAAAAATCAACCCCTTCGATTTCAAAACCAACCTTGCCATAGAATTGAATGGCAGGTACATTAGTATTTTGAGTCTCGCAAACGATGAATCGATCTATACGGAGGAGGGAGCTTCTCCCGCCAGGGCTAAGAGCTTCTTTTCTTTTTCTTCTACTTCTCTTTCCAGCCTTTCAACTATCCCTTTATTCTTCTCGCTTAAAAGATGCTTAAACCTTCCTTGAGATTCTAGCCATTCTCTAAAGGGGCGCCTTTTTCTAGGAAGATAGGTAATTCTGTATTTCCCATTTTCTACTTCGTACAAGGGCCAAAATCCGGTCAAGGTAGCGAGCTTGGCAATTTGAATAGACTGGGAAGACTCATATCTCCAGCCCCGCGGACAAGGAGAGAGAATATTAATAAAGGTAGGGCCTTCTGTATTTAAAGCTTTTTGCACTTTCTTTATTAAATCGTTATAATAAGCAGGATTAGCCTGAGCTACATAAGGAGAGTTGTGAGCAACGACAATTTGCGTTAAATCTTTGCGAGGCCGCTGTTTTCCTTCTGGGATGACTTTTCCCACAGGAGAAGTAGTAGTAGCTGCTCCTTCAGGGGTAGCACTGGAGCGCTGTATCCCAGTATTCATATACGCTTCGTTGTCATAGCAGACGTAAAGAAAATTATGTCCTCTTTCCAGAGCTCCTGATAAAGCCTGCAAACCTATGTCATAGGTTCCTCCATCCCCACCAAAAGCAATAAATTTGATAGTTTTGTCGAGCCTGCCCTGCCTTTTTAGAGAACGATAAGCTGCTTCTACTCCTGATAAGGTAGAAGCAGAATTTTCAAAGGCACAATGGATACCGGGAGTCCGCCAGGCACTAAAGGGGTAAATAGTAGTAGCTACTTCCAGACACCCTGTAGCACAACTTATTACCAGCGGGTCTTCGGCAGCCATAAGAACCTGCCTTACAATAATAGAGGCACCACAGCCAGCACAAAGCCTCTGACCTCCACTGAGAAGTTCTTTTTTCTTTGATAACTCCTTAAGAGACGGCATCACATCCTCCTTTAAATTCGTTGTTCGTCGCTCGTTGCTCGTATCTCGTAAAAAACTAAAAAGTAAAAGCGCAAAGCTAAAAACTATAATTCAAAACTTAAAACTTTTGAATTTTACGCTATGCTTTTGCATTTTTCGCTTTTCATTTTGCGCTTTCTATTCCCTCAAACCCAGATAACCAACCAATTTCTCTATTTTCTTGGTCTGGGCAATTCTTTCAAGATTCTTATAAACTGCCTTGATCTCATCTATACCAATATCTCTTCCTCCCAATCCATAAATATAATTTACCACGGGGACTCTTTTGGCTTCTTCAAAAAGAGCCGACCTAACCTCCAGAAATATTGGCCCTCCCTGAGCTCCAAAAGAGACACAGCGGTCAAGAACAGCTACAGCCTCAGCATTTTTTAATGCCTGGCTTATCTCCTGGGCAGGAAAGGGACGAAAGACTCTTATTTTTAGAAGGCCAGCCTTAATACCCTCTTCTCTTAACTCATTCACCACAGCTTTTACCGTTCCTGCCGTAGAGCCAGCAGCTACAACAACTAAATCTGCTCCCTCTAACCTATAATTTTCCATCAAGTTATAAGAACGCCCACTTATCTCTTTAAACTCTTTGCCTACCCTCTGAATAACCTCTCCTGCTTTCTCCATAGCCTCTATTTGCTGTCTTTTATGCTCAAAATAATAATCATAAAGGTCAAGAGGACCCCATGTAACGGGATTATCTATATTAAGTAAAGAGTGAGGATTCTTATATTTACCAATAAACTGCCTTACTTTTTCATCTTCTAATATTTCCACTCTTTCCATAGCATGAGAAATAATAAATCCATCCAGAGTGACCATTACCGGTAGAAGCACTTCCTTATTCTCAGCTATACGCATAGCCTGAATAAGATTATCATAGACTTCCTGGCAGTTTTCACTATAAAGCTGAATCCATCCAGAATCTCGGGCTCCCATAGAATCTGAATGGTCACAGTGGATATTAATAGGACCACTCAAAGCTCTATTCACCACGGGCATAACAATAGGCAATCTATAAGAGGCAGCGATGTAACAAATCTCCCACATTAAAGCCAGGCCATTAGCCGAGGTGGCAGTCATCGCCCGGGCTCCAGCAGCAGCCGCTCCTATACAGGCACTCATAGCTGAATGCTCACTCTCCACTCTCACCATCTCTGTAGAAACTACACCATCGGCGACAAATTGAGAAAAATTCTGTACTATCGCCGTCTGAGGAGTAATGGGATAAGCAGCTACTACATCTGGATTAATCTGCCGTATAGCCTCAGCAGCTACTTCATCACCGGTTAAACCTACAATTTTTCCCATTCTACTGTTCTCCTTTCTCTTGTGAGGTAAACTTTGTCTCCTCTACCATTTTTATGGCATCTCTGGGACACTGGACAGAGCAAATCCCACACCCTTTACAATGCTCATAATCAAATTCTTTGATTTTTGTCTCTTCTACTATGATTGAAGAATCAGGGCAATAAACCCAGCACAAAAGACAATGGTTGCATTTCTTCTCATCTCTTACTGGCCTGTAGGTTCGCCAGCCCCCAGTGGTATACTTTTCTGCATTTCCTGCTTCCAGGATAAGGCCTCCTAAAGGAATCTCTTTCCAACCTTTTTCTTTCACTCTTCCTTAACCTCCTCATAGGCTTTTTTAAGAGCCTCTATATTTCCTTCCAGTACCTTGGAACTAAACTTTTTTCCAAACTTAATCTTAATAGCAGAGATAACAGTATCTATACTTAAAAGGTTAGTCGCTTTAATTAAAGCCCCCAGCATAGGTGTATTAGGCAGGTTCCTTCCCATAATATCTAAAGAGATAGATGTAGCATCTACAGTGAAGACCTTTCCTTTTTTAAGATTCAGCTTTTTTCTTATCTGGCCGGGAGACTGGGAAGTATTCACCAGAATCACCCCCTCCTCTGAGAGACCCATGGTTACATCCACCACTTCCAGGAGAGTTACATCCAGCACTACCACAGCATGAGGATTTCTCACATTGGAATGCAGAGTAATAGGAACCTGGCTAATACGAGTAAAAGATTGCATAGGAGCTCCCATACGCTCCGGGCCATATTCAGGAAATGCCTGGATATACTTTCCTTCTTCCAATGCAGATTCAGCCAAAACCAGCGCCGCTGTCTTTGCTCCCTGCCCTCCTCTTCCATGCCAACGAATCTCAGTTAAACCATCCATCAAAGCCTCCTTTTACAAACAAAAATCCTTATATATTCCGTAAAGCTTCTTAGCTTTTAATTTTATGAAAATTTGCCTTTCCTGTCAAATTTTGGAAAAATTTACCATCCTCCGTTTCTACCAGCCCAGCATCATTCTGGCTGCCTGCAGGACCAGATTAGCCAGGATGCCTGCGGCTACGTCATCGGCCATTATGCCCCAGCCGCCAGGGAGCTTTTCAAGTTTCTCTATTTTAAAGGGCTTAACTATATCAAAGGTTCTAAAGAGAATAAATCCCAATAAAAGGAAGCGCATAGAAAAGGGAAGGGCAAACATAGTGATTAAAAATCCTCCTACCTCATCAATAACGATGGATGAGTTATCATTTCCTTTAAGGTATTGATTGCATCTTCCTGAAATCCACACTCCTGCCCCTACAAAAGCCACTAACATTACAAGATAACTTAAAGGTTCTAAAAAAGGCCCGGGAAAAACCTTACTGGCCTTACTGAAAATCAGATAAATAATCACTCCTGCTAAAGTTCCCGCAGTACCAGGTAAAATAGGAACATATCCTACCCCTGCCACTGTGCCTAAAAAAATAAAAACTTTTCTCATCCTATATATCTCCTGTTTTCAAGCCAATACTGGACTCCTGAAACAAGAGCCAGTAAAGTAGCTACTCCTATTAAAAGATAAGCTATTCTTCCCCATGCCCAAATCCTGATTCCAAAGCCTTCCCATGCTAAAGCAAAAAGAATAAAGAAAACTGCTACATCCTCAAAGAAAGTTTTGAGTTTAGCTAATTTGCTGGCAGAAAGTATAATTTTCTTTGCTGCCAATTCTACGCGCAGGCCCATAATCAAAAAATCCCTCGCCATAATAATTATGACCATCCAGAAGGGAATAAGATGAAGCCAGATAAAACAGATAAAAGCACCATAAATGAGGATTTTGTCAGCAACAGGGTCAATTATTTTCCCCATAGAGGTTACCTCACCTCTTTTTCGGGCAAACCACCCATCTAAAAAATCAGAAAAAGAAGCGAAGGCAAAAATCAATAAAGCGAGAAGTCTCCCCCACGCTCCTCCCAAAAACAAAAAAAATATAAAAAAAGGGACACAGACTACTCGCCCCATTGTCAGCTTGCCCGCTAAAGTCATCTATCCCCTCCTATTATTACATCCCGAGCCTTACTTCCTCTTTCCGGGCCTACTATTCCTTTTCTTTCCAGTTCATCCATAATCCGAGCAGCACGATTATATCCTATAGACAGGTAACGCTGAAGAAGAGAAGTAGAGGCTTTTCCTCTCCTCATCACCAGCTCCTTAGCCTCGGTATAGAGCTCATCGTCAAGAGCTTTCTTTTCTTCCTCTTCTTCCCCCTTCACTCCTTTAACTACTTCCTCCCGGTAAAAAGGTTCTCCTTGTTTTTTGAGGAAACCTACCACCCTCTTTACCTCTGAAGGTGAAATAAAACTTCCCTGCACGCGAAAAGGCTTGGAAGCCTCAACAGGAGAATACAGCATGTCACCATTACCTACCAGTTTCTCTGCTCCTGTAGTATCCAGAATTGTGCGAGAGTCTATCTGAGAAGGTACAGAAAAAGAGATACGAGAGGGAAAGTTAGCTTTAATCAAGCCAGTAATTACATCTACTGAGGGACGCTGAGTAGCTACTATGAGATGAACACCAGTTGCCCTTGCTAATTGGGCTATTCTACAGATAATTTTCTCTAACTTAGCACCTGCTAGCATCATCAAATCAGCCAACTCATCTATAATTACAACTAGATAGGGAACAATTTCTCTTCCCTCTTTTTTCATCTCCAGATTAAAACTACTAATATCACGCACCCCCAACTGATTAAATTTCTCATATCGTCTTTTCACTTCTTCCACCACCCATTCCAGGGCGTGGCTGGCCTGTTTTATCTCTGTTATGGTGGGAAAAAGAAGATGAGGAATGCCAATATAATCAACTAACTCCACTGTTTTAGGGTCAATTAATAAAAACTTGACTTCGTGAGGAAGAGATTTATACAAGATACTTATAATAATGGAATTTATACAGACGCTCTTACCTGAGCCAGTAGCTCCTCCTATGAGAAGATGAGGCAAGGATCCCAGGTCAACCCAGATTATCTCACCAGCAATATCTTTGCCCAGAGGAAAAAGTAATTTACTCTCAGATTCTCTAAATTTCTTTGCTTCTAATAACTCCCGCAGATAAACGAAATTTACCTTTTTCTTAGGAACTTCTACCCCTACCAGGGATTTTCCTGAAACAGGAATTTCAATACGCACATTAGGAACAGCCAGAGAAAGAGCCAGATCACTTGAAAGACTCATTAATTTACTCACCTTTATCCCGGGAGCCAGTTTTACCTCAAACCGATTAATGGCCGGGCCCTCCTTAATTTCAGCAATTTCCACCTCCACCCCGAAATTTTTTAGAGTCTGCTCCAACTTTCTTCCGGCCAGCTTTACCTCATCAGATGACGCCTGTCGGCGAGGAAGAGGATTTAATAAAGAAAAAGGAGGAAGGCTGGAAGAAAAACTAGCCCTCTCTTTCTTTTTAAAAAGCCCTTCTTCCTTTTCTTTTCGAGAAATAGTCCGTCTTTTCTTAACAGCGAGCTCTTTCCTCACTCTTCTTTTGGCTAAAAGAGGAGAAAGGTCAACACTTAACATTATAGAAAGGAAAAGAAGTCCACTAAGAATAACCCCACTTCCTACTTTTCCAAAAAAAGGAGAAAAAATCTCTGACTTAAAGAAAGCTCCCAATAATCCTCCCCCGGGAAGAGAGCTTCCTCCACCTGCTTTTCCCAAAAGGGAATAAAAAATATCCGAGAAGAAAAATTTTCCTAATCCACTTGCTGTCTGGGAGCCTCCCTCATAAAAGGAGAAAGATATCTCCAAACCTATGAGGCAAAGAATAGAAGAAAAGCTAACAAGAAAGATAATCACCCCTATTCCTCTGCGAAGAGAAGCCTCGAGTTTACCTTTTTTAAACTTCTTTATTCCCACCTCTACCAGAACAAAGGGAATCCAAAAAGCTCCTAAGCCCAGAAAGAGAAAAAGAGAGGCAGCTACCATTACACCAAAATTTCCAATATAATTATTTGGCGAAAGACGGGGATGAGAGGTAAATAAAGAGGATTGGGAGGGTTCAAAAAAAATAAGGCTAATCAAAATGAGAATACCAATTATTAAGAAAAGAACTGCCCATACCTGCTCTTTTTGTTTTTCTTTCATTCTACCCCTATCTTAAGTACTTCTTTCAATTGAGTCAAGGCAAATTGATGAGCTTCTTCAGAAAGAGCAGCTACACAGTCAGCATAAACAACCACTTTGTAATTCCTCATTGCTGCCTCCGCTGCCGTAAAGAAGACACAGATATTAGTGAGAATTCCCACAATACAAACTTTTTCAATTTTAAGCTCTTTTAATAAGAGCTCCAAGTCCGTTCCTAAGAAGCCAGAATATCTCCTTTTTCTCACTATAAAATCAGCCTTTTCTGGTATTAACTCCTCTACCACTTCCGCCCCCCTTGTACCTGAAACAGCATGCCTGGGCCAGTGGTTAAACTCTTCATCCTCATCTCTATGAGCATCACAGATGTAAATAACTGGAATCTGCCTATCCCTGGCTTCTTTAAGTCTTTTCTTTATAGGAGAAAGAATCTGCCGCGCCAGAGGAACCTCAAGGGGTGCTCCTTCTTCCACAAAATCATTTAGCATATCGAGGATTAATAAAGCTTCTTTATTCACCGTTTGTCTCGTTTATCTCGTTGCTCTCGTATTTTTCGCTGACATTAGGAGTAGCGGTTTGATTTATCAAATAATGTAGAACAAACTTCACAAACCATTGTCATTGCGAGCCAGGTCCCTCGCTTGTCATTCGAAGTGAAGCAATCCGCGAAGCGTCGCGCGGTTGCTGAAGGCAACCGTGGCGATCTCGTTAGATCGCTCGGGATAAACTCCACAATCTCAATCATATTTCCAGGGGAAAAAGACGTCTCGAATAACATCCCTTAAGGTTCTTGGTCCAGCTTTTCCTATTTTTACCTCTTTTCTTATCTCTTTCCCCGTATATCTTTTGGCTACTTCAACAAAGGTATTGCTTTGTAGAAGAGCAATTATACTCACCCCTGCCAAAAAGATAACTCCCGTAATAGAACAGAGGAAAAGAATAACTAGCTCAAAGAGAAAAATTAGAAAGGTAAACCCAATATTATTCAAAGCTAGTAAAAGAGAGGTTTTTAAGATTCCCCTTATCCCCATTTTCTGGCTGATCATAAGGGGAAAGAGATAAATTTGAGCTAGAAAGAAAAATATCAAGATCCAAACGCTAATTACCCAGGGAATTATACTTAAAAAGCTAGTTTTACTTAACTCTCCATAGAACATCAGGGAAAATCCTGCTACTAAAGGAATTATTACACAAATAAAAGAGAAAATAAGACTTTTTTTCCAATGTTCTTTTATCCCGGCAAAGAAATCTTTTATCTCTATTTCGTACTCTTTTACGGCAATTTTTCGGGAAATAACAAATATCCCCGCTAGAGCAGGAGAAGTTAAAAGAAAACTCCCCCCTAACAAAAGAAGCCATAAGGGGGAAAAATTTTCTCTAATCTTAAGACCCACTAATAGACAAGGAATGAAGGTAGCTGTCCAGAATAAGTTACTAAGAATAATCTTACCTGCGTTATGCCAGGCATCTCCTAAAGTAAACTTTATAGCCCGCGCTAGGGAGGGTTTTTTTGTAACTTGAGAGTCAGGTTGCATTTTTTGCCTTAATCGATGTCTTTAACTTTTTCTCTTCCTGGAATCTTTCCAGAGCAAACTGAATTAACCTGTCGAGCAGCTCGGAATAAGAAATTCCACTCGCTTCCCAAAGCTTAGGATACATACTAATCTTAGTAAATCCGGGAATTGTATTAAGTTCATTTACCACGATTTTGTCATCCTCTTTTAAAAAAAAGTCCACCCGAGCCATTCCTTGACAACAAAGTACTTTAAACACCTTTATGGATAAATTTTGAATTTCAGCGGTGAGATTCTCACCGAGTTTGGCTGGAATTTCTAAAATTGCTCCCTTCTCATCAATGTATTTGGCCTCATAAGAATAAAACTCGTCTTGAGGTAAAATCTCTCCGGGCAATGAGGCAATAGGAACATCATTTCCTAAGACAGAACATTCAATTTCTCTTCCCTTAACATATTCTTCCACTAAGATTTTATTACCGTACTGAAAGGCTTCTTCCAGTGCGGACTGAAACCCTCTTTTTCCCTTTACTTTATTTATTCCTACCGATGAACCAAGATTGGCCGGTTTGATAAAAAATGGTAAACCTAACTCATCTTGTATAATATTAAAATCAATCCGCTCCCGGTAGGCCTGGTCAAAAGCAAGAAATTTTACTATAGGAATTTCTGCTTCCCTCAATAGTCGTTTCATAACATCTTTATCCATACCTATGGCCGACCCAAGAACATCTGCCCCAACATAAGGAATATTAGCTAGTTTCAATAAACCCTGCACTGTCCCATCTTCGCCATAAGGTCCGTGAAGCACGGGAAAAACTACATCAACTGTTCTGGTAGGCTTGCCATTTGAAAGATTAACCAGTTCTCCTCCCTTTTTTCCAGGAACCAGAGCTACGTTCTTATCCTCCCTGTTTAGCCTGGCTAGGCTAGAACTCTCTGAAGGTAAAAATAATTCTAAGCCTGGCTTCAAATGCCACCCGCCTTCCTTGTCAATGCCAATTAAAACGAGCTCATATTTTTCCTTATTAATAGCCTCAACAATGTTTCTGGCTGATTGAATTGAAACTTCATGTTCAGCCGATTTTCCTCCAAAAAGAATTCCTACTCGAATTTTTCTCTTCATAATCTCGTATCTCGTTGTTCGTCGCTCGTATCTCGCATCCCTCTTTCCTTTCCTAGTAGGTTAGTATTTAGTTGAGTTTTTTCAACTAAACTTATTGTCATTTCTTCATAATCCTTCTTTACTATTCACTAACGACCATTCACTATTCACTAATTTCATTGAGGCATTGGACAAAACCTGACATACTCCATAAGCTCGTCCACATCAGCTATAGCTAATCCGACGACTTTATCGGCTGCACCATAGTAAAGGCGAAGTTCATTTGTTTTCTTATCAATAATAGCACCAGAGGGGAAGGTAACTCCAGGTACATCACCCACCTGCTCGTAATTCTCCATTGGACCAAAGACCCACTCCTCACTGCGGCGAATCACCTTCCATGGTTCCTCTAAATCCAGTAGAGCCAAACCAACACGGTATACACCACCGGAAGCTGTTAATCGCACCCCATGATAAATAATCAGCCAACCCAGAGAAGTTCTAATGGGCGGTGGGCCTAATCCTACTTTATGAGAATCCCACCATCCAGGTCTTGTGGGAATCAAAACTCGATGATCCCCCCAATACTTTAGATCCGGTGAGAAAGAAATCCAAATATGGGCTTCCCCTCGAATGATCGGCCTATGAATAAGCGCAAAACGTCCTTTGAAGCAACAAGGAAACAATGAGGCATCTTTATCCTCAGGCGGCAGCAGTGCTCCCAATCGGATAAATGTCCGAAAGTCTTTTGTCGTCATAAGAGAAACAACAGGTCCTCCCCTGGAGAAAGAGACATAGGTAATGGCATATTCTTGCCTCTCTTCTAACCAAACAATCCGGGGATCTTCAATACCCCACATTCCCTCCTGAGCATTCTTCGCCGACCTTATAGTTGGGGTCGAATCTATCTCCCAATTTGTTTTACCATCCTTACTCCTGGCGCAGGTAAGATGAGAGAAACCTCGCATATCTTCCACGCGCACCAACAAGAGCGTCTCACCATCGACCTCCACAGCTCCGGGATTGAAGACTGCATTTGCCAAATAAGGCCAATTTGCTGGAGCCAGAATAGGATTCTTCTCATACCGCTGGAAGAGAAGCTTTCTTCCCTTGTGATCTACAGAACTTTCCATTTTTTGGAGTCTCCTTTTCTTTTTCCTCGTTCGGTTGACCTCGGAATAGAACCAAGGGGTAAGAACATTGGCAAAGGGGTTGGACGGTCATGCAACCGCCCAGTTATTACCTCAAGCGGTTGAAATCCGTATTGTTTATAAAATGCTACGGCATTTTCCTTGGCATCCACGACCACACCAATACATCCGGTTTGGTCCGACATTTCTTGGGCTATGGAAAAAGCAGCACGAAGAAGTTGTTTACCTATCCGTCTACCCTGGGCGTCCTGGGATACTGCAAGTCGAGCTACTCGAAGAGCTGGCAAGGGATAGCGTGGAAAACTCTTTCGCATAGTTCTTGGTAGATTCTCGATAGTTATAGACGTTGCAGAAATAGTAATGAATCCCAGGATATCTTTTCCGTCAGAGGCTATATAGGTGGTACCAATATGAAGTCGGAACTGGTTCTGCCCTGCATATTTACGAAAGAAACGATCAAGATCTGGGTCTCCTGAAGAGAATGAACTCCTGTCATCATCTACTCGTAGCAGCCTAATCTCAATCATCAAAGAGAGCCTTCATGGCTTCGGTTGGTTCAGGAGTGTTTTGAATGCTTTTTAGTACCTTCTCTCCTGATTTCTTCGTTATTATGATTCTTGGGGGAATTACAATATCAAGAGGGATTTCATCGAGCACATTCAGATGATGCAGCAGGGCTGTCTCAATCAAGAAGGCTTTCTTCAAACCATGTGCTTTCGCATAATTTTCCATTCTCTCCTTAGTATTGAGAGAAATATTCGCAGATATTTGTATTGTATTTTCTGAAGCCATGTTTGTCACCTCTACATAATTGTAGAATAATCTATGCAAATGTCAAGGCACGGGGAATAATTGGTAGATGGGCCAAGAGATCATTACTTCTTCCCCCTCACCTTAATCCTCTCCCCTCTGGGGAGAGGAGCACGAAATACGAGCGACGAGCAACGAGCAACGAATTTATGGCGGAGAGGGAGGGATTTGAACCCTCGGGAAAGTTTTACCCTTTCACACGATTTCCAATCGTGCACTTTCGACCACTCAGTCACCTCTCCTGAAATAGTTCATGGTTCGTAGCTCGTGCCCCCCTCACCTTAACCCTCCCCTAGATAGCTCATAGCTGATAGTTCATAGTTCATCGATAAAAACAACGCACAATGAGTCATTGCCATGAGCTATCAGCTATGAGCTAATTTGAACTACGAACTAAAATGGGGAGAGGAAATTTTTTTCACGAGCGACGAGATACGAATTTATGGCGGAGAGGGTGGGATTTGAACCCACGGAGTACTGTTGAAGCACTCAGTTGATTTCGAATCAACCGCTTTAGACCACTCAGCCACCTCTCCAAATGGCGCGCTTGACAGGACTTGAACCTGCGACCTTCGGATCCGCAATCCGATGCTCTATCCAACTGAGCTACAAGCGCAAATTATGTAAATGCTTTATAAATCAATATTTGAGAGAACAGACTCTGCTGTCAATTTTCTCTTTTCTCATTATTCTTTGTCTTTAATAAATATATCATTTTTTGGCGAAAGTCAACATACGGGCGATGGTGAAATGAATTAGTAAAAAAAAAACGACAAAATGTCGTCAATTTGTAAATCGGAATGCTGATAAAATAAGGATTTTAGCTAGAGGAAGGTAATCAATGTCGTGCTTTTATATAAAGTGCAAGTTGTTCTTTTGTGGAACGGTGGCTGTTTCGGCGATATCAAGTCCATTACCAATCTTATCACTTCAACCAACCACCATTTCACCTTTACATTTGGATTGTTTCTCTTAGCTCGTTCCAGGTCTCTATTCTTAACTGCTACCGAAGGGTATTAATACCGTTGAAATCCACGGCTTTCACGGCTTTTTCGAGGTCGAGCTTCATTGACAACGATTTCTCTATCTTGAAGCATCTTTCCATTGAGAGACTCAACAGCCTTATCTGCATCGTCGTCAGAGCTAAATTCTACAAAACCAAACCCTCGAGATCTTCCGGTAGCCCGATCAGTAATTACATTCACTTCGGTCACCGTCTCGAATTCTTTGAAGATATCTTTAAGATCATCTTCAGTCGCCTTGTAGGAAAGATTTCCTACGTAGAGTTTCTTACTCATCTTTTCTCCTTTTTCTCCCTTTTCCACTACCTTGAGGCAGTGGATATTTTCTCTATTCCTATTTATTATAAAAATAGTGCTGAGCACATTATGATGATTAACTCCAATAATCAAGTGGATCTTTGCTATCAGGGTAAGCTACTCTTAAGACAGGCTGCTGCAGGGCGAACAGGCAGGTTTTAAGCTATCCATACCTTAGTTACTCTGATTACCAAAAGTCACAACTTAGAGCATACACTATTCTATTTCTTTGTCAAGAGCTCGCTTTTTCTTTGCAGAAATCCCTCAAACCCTCTACAAGTCTATATTAGAAAGATTGGTGGAGATGGGGGGACTTGAACCCCCGACCTCTTGCATGCGAGGCAAGCGCTCTCCCAACTGAGCTACACCCCCAGAATATTTCCTGTGAAATTTTTAATTATCTAATAAAGAAAGCTAATACCCTACTATTTATCAACCCCATTGTAAGTATTCAGTGAACTACGTTCCTTTCTGTCATTACGAGGAGTCCTGAAAGCGTTCAGGACGACGTGGCAATCCCAAAAACTGAGATTGCTTCAGGATTTCATCCCTCGCAATGACACAGGGTTCACTGAGTATTTACACCCCATTTGTATCAAAATACAGCCCGCCCAGCAAGTTCCATTATACCAAAAGCTCACCCAAAAGCAACACGCGGCTGTCGCGGTTGGACCCTCACTCCTCTTTTCTCACAGCCGCCGCACCGGAGCCATCGCCTTCTGTCAGCCTGATGAGGACAGCCCAGTCCCGTTCGGGATCCGCCGGCGGTTCGCCTATCGAGGAGCGCCCCGGTCCGGTGGCCGACGCCACGCTGCCGCTCTTCAGCTTCCCGCCCGAGCGCGGGTTGAACCAGTCGATACGGTAGGTGCCGGAGCCCAGTCCGACCTCAGCCGACCCGCCGTGCGGCAGGTATATTGCATAGACCGTTCCCGTGTCCGCCAGGCACCACCCGTTCGAGACAAACTCATCCGCGGGAGCCATCTGCAACAGAGGCAACATGTCCAGGAACGTGAGAGCATAGCCCGTCCACTTCAGTGCCGCCTCCATCTCATGGAAATCATCAATCCGCTGATCCAGATAATGCCCCCCGCCGTCGTGCTGCACGTACCATTCGAACCCGGCGCCGCCCGCGATGTAGACTGGCCACATCTTGTCACGGCGACCATACGGATACCCGCTCTTCTCGTCGTCCGCATCATTCTCTATCTTCTGGGGTTCGTCAAAGGAGATGGCCCACGGCACGCCCGCCTTGGCCGAACGATTCCGCCATCCCCGGATCAACGCCACCATATTCTGGCCCGAGTCGCCTCCCTGAAAGGAGGTGATGTCAAAGTCAGCGTTTCCGAGCAATGGCGCGTAGAACTCCTCGTACGCGCCTCTGCGCGTGTGCGTCGTGACGGGATGATCGTAGGGATCGATTGCCTTTATGTACGCGGCAAACTGCTTGCGCCGTTCCGTACCGTAGTCGTTCTCTTCACCGAGGTTGAATTCCAGTCCAGGATGATGACCGAAGCGTGCTATCATCTCCCGATAGTAAAGCTTCCGTTCTGGCCCGAGTCGCCCCTCGTCATGATATTCCTCATTCTCCCACTCTGTCTCCGCGAGAAGGAAGTGCAGGAATATCCCCTTTGATTGTGCGTGAGCGAAAACGATCTCCCACTGCGCCAGCTTGCTGATATCATACCGGGTCTTAACCTGCTCGGTAATGGTGGGAAACGTATCTCTGCCATCCCCACCGATGTTCATGGGCAGGAAGTAGAGGGAGTTCGCCCCCTTGTCTGCAATGTAGTTCACGGCACCTATAATGCGCTTGCCGCTGCCGTCGCCCCAGTCCGGGTCGCCGTGATGCCAGTCTGCCGCGTGCGCCTTGTATAGGTGTCGCGCCTTGGGTGTGTTGTCAAATCCGTCGTAGCCCAGGAAATTCTCCGGGATGTCCAGTCCGCCCTTCACCCAAGGCTTCCCACTGCCACCGAAGGTCAGGTAATGATGACCCCGGTTTATCAGGAGGCCCTTGTCGGGGCTGCGGAAGTCCCGGCCGGACTTGTCGGACTCGGCCACATCAAATCTACCTGCTGCACCGTGGCAGCCTGCCGGACTACCGGCTGCCGGATCCAGGCTGACCGCTACACCAGCGCCTTTGCGGAAGGAAGCCTTGTACGACCAGGTACCGGTCTGTGGTGGTGAGAAATACACGCGCCATTTGCTGCCGCTGTCGCCGCCTCTGCCATCGCCGGCATAGAAGCCGGGGACGGAGTACTTGAGATCCCCCTGTTGGAACGTGACCTGAAGGCGGTAGTCCAAGAACGGATTCGGGTCCGCTTTCTCGTCGGTCTCCGGGCCGTCAAATGTCAGAGTAATGCAATGCCATCTTCGGAGTTCACCGGTGACCACCGCCGCGGCCCGCTCATCAGCCACCGCGAGACTGAGAATGAGGCCAGGAGCGAGAAGGGTCGACAGCACTATTGCAGATAATTTCATCGATTTCTCCTTTTTAGCCCTTCTCTATGAAAAGAGCTGTATTTTCTGCTTATTATGGAAGAACAAGCCATTTTTCTTATTTTGCTTTATTTTTCTCCCACCACTCCTGCCATTTTACAGGGCCTTGCCCAAACTCTTCCCCTGGTATCTTTACCAATTACTCTGCTGCATTCCCTTGGACATCTTCATCGTCATCCTCAAGTGCTCCAATCAAAGGCTTTACTGCTCGTTCATCACCTATCTCTCCTAGTGCCCATGCTGCATTCTTTCGGACCTCCCAATCGTCATCCTCATCCTCAAGTACTCCAATCAAAGGCTCTACTGCACGAGGCTCACCTATCTCTCCCAATGCCCATACTGCATACTCTCGGACCTGCCAATCCTCATCTTTATCTGTCAGAACTGCAATCAAAGGCTCTACTGCTGGCGTGCCTATCTTTACCAATGCCTCTGCTGCATACTCTTGAACATCCTCATCTTCATCCTCATCCTTCAGGGCTTCAATCAAAGCCTCTGCTGCCTTATCCTTCAGTTCTTCCTTCAAAGGCACTACTGCTTCTTTAGCACCTATCTTGCCCAATGCCCATGCTGCATTCTTTCGGACCCGCCAATCCTCATCCTTTAACACCTCTATCAGAAATGGTATGGCAGAAGTTGCCTTTACACCCATTTCTATTTCTCCTAAATTATAAGCAGCATCTTTTCGCTCTTCTGAGTCCGAAGAATACAATCTTTCAATTTGTTTGCTCATATCCGGAGGAATATCAGCGGGTATATTCTCTTTTGGAATATTTGGCTGAGCATACCCTATTAATCCTATACCTATCACACTGATAACAACCAAAAAAGATAAAATTATTTCAATTTTTCTTCTCATCCTTATCCTCCTTGAGAATTCCTCTATTAATTCTACAATTCTATCAAAACCCTTTATATAAGATTATGCCATATAATTTCTGGAAATTCACATATACCATCGCCACAACAGATTTTCCTTCGCCTTTTTTACAGTCTTCTGGACAATTCTCATGAGTTTCTTCGAGCTGAGAATTATAGACTCCATCCCCGCAAACTGCTTTTGAAGGCTAAGGAGTTCCTACAAATCTTTTTGTTATTTTTTCAACTGTTATAGATGTCTCTTCTGAATCAGAAAAGGTATTATCTTTATACACAGTTCTTAATTTAAAATAATATGTTCCGGGATTTTGCACTTCGCATAAGCTTTCTGTCAGACCGGGATCAGAGCTTCTTGTTGCTAATTTTTCTTCTGTCGGTTCAAAA
>JAUWRC010000086.1 GCA_030610745.1 Clostridia bacterium | reverse complement strand
CCTTCCGAAATCAAG
Organism: Clostridia bacterium; assembly: GCA_030610745.1. Classification (GTDB taxonomy): domain Bacteria; phylum Aerophobota; class Aerophobia; order Aerophobales; family AE-B3A; genus JAUWRC01. Next base: position 6,475 of record JAUWRC010000086.1, on the reverse strand, counting down.
GAAAAGAAGTTTGGGCTTTCTTTTTATAGAGGATACAATCAAGCTGAAGTTGACAAATTTTTAAAAAAAATAGGAAGAGACTACCAGGAGGTACTTGAAGAAAAAAGAGCCTTATTTCAGGAGCTGGAAAAATTAAAAAAAGAGGCAAAACGCTATATTTCCAGGGAAGAGAAAATAGAGGAAGCCTTAATCTCCGCCCAGAAAAGCGCTCAGCTAATAGATGAAAGCAGCCGGGAGAGAGGTGAATTAATAATCAAGGAAGCGGAAATAAAGGCAAAAAAAATCATACAAAAAGGCGAGGAAAGCCTACAGAAATTGCAGAATGAGATAGCAAAATTACAAGGGCAAAAAAGACTTTTCCTGGTTAAATTAAAATCCTTAATTGAAACCCATACTGAATTGCTGCATTTTTATGAAGAAGAGTTTGTGGAAGAAAAATCTGCCGCAAAAGAAGGGAAAGAAGAGCCTAAAAAGCCTATTGAAGAAAAAGAATCTGCCAAAAAAGAAATCAAAAAACCCCTCTCCACAAAAGATTATCCTCTCTTTTCCTCCCGAGACACCCACAAAGGAGGAATCCTCTTTGAGGAGTAAAAAAAGGACGCTATTTTTTAAGCAGCTTGTATTCAATGGAATCAAGAAGAGCCTCACAGCTGGCTTCAATGATATTAGAGGAGACTCCTACCGTCCCCCACCGAGCTTCCTTATCCGAGGACTCAATAAGAACTCTGGTTTTAGCACGTGTACCTGCTTTTGTATCTAGAATTCTCACTTTGTAGTCAGCCAGATGCATCTCGGAAAGTTCTGGATAATTTTGCTGTAAAGCCTTACGAAGGGCTTTGTCCAGAGCATTAACTGGGCCATTTCCCTCTGCTACAGTATGAATAAGTTTTCCTTTTACTTTTAATTTCACCGTAGCTTCTGAAATTAGTTTTCCATCATCTCTTTTTTCTACAGTTACTCTAAAGCCTTCCAGGTCAAAAAGTTTTTTATACTCGCCACTGGCCTTTCTCACCAGAAGCTCGAAAGAGCCTTCTGCTCCCTCAAATTCATAACCCTTATTTTCTAGCTCTTTAATACGACTGACGATTTTCTTACTCAGAGCGTCTTTCTTTTCCAATCCTAACTCTTTTTCTTTCAATTTATAAAGAATATTGCTCCTGCCGGCCAGTTCGCTAATAAGCACTCTTCTTTTATTTCCTACCAGTGTCGGGTCTATATGCTCATAAGTCCTTTTGTCTCTAGAGATAGCACTGACATGGATTCCACCCTTATGGGCAAAGGCGGATTTACCTACGTAAGGCTGATGGTCATTGGGGGAAAGGTTGGCCAATTCATTGACAAGATGAGAGATATGAGTGAATGACTTTAGCTTCTCTTGCGGAATACAGTCAATTCCTAATTTGAATTTCAGATTGGGTATAACCAGACAAAGGTCAGCATTCCCACATCTTTCTCCATAGCCGTTTATAGTGCCTTGAATATGGCTTACTCCTGCCCTGGCAGCTATAATAGAGTTTGCTACTCCCATACCAGCATCATTATGAGCATGCATCCCCAGAGGAAAATCTATTTGGCTCTGGACTTCTTTGATAATCCTTTCCACCTCGTAGGGCATAGAACCTCCATTGGTATCACAAAGAACAAGACAATCTGCTCCTGCCTCACGAGCTATCCTGAGAGTTTTTAGAGCGTATTGGGAATTGTCTTTGTAGCCGTCAAAAAAATGTTCTGCATCAAATATCACCTCTTTGCCACTTTTCTTAAAGAAATTAACCGTATCCTCTATCATACGAAGATTCTCTTCTTTACTTGTCCTAAGGGCCTTCTCTACATGGAGAATCCAGCTTTTACCAAAGATAGTAACTACATCTGTGGCTGCCTTCATTAGAGCACGGACACCCTGGTCTTCCTCCACCCTTTTATCCTTTCTTCTGGTGCTTCCGAAAGCAGTTAGCTTAGCCTTTTTAAACGAGATTTTTTTTATTTTCTCAAAAAATTCCATATCTTTGGGATTAGAGCCTGGCCAGCCTCCTTCAATATAATCTAAGCCCAGCTTATCCAGCTCCCCTGCAATTTCCAGTTTATCCAAAACAGAGAAAGAGACTCCTTCTGCCTGGGCCCCATCCCGCAGAGTAGTATCGTATATCTTCATTCTCATTTTTTAAGGTCCTTTCTTATTCGCTCCTTTATGTACTCTCCCAATCCGCCTTTAGCAATTAACTGCTGCAAAAAAGGAGGAAAAGAAGCCAAAGAATAACATTCCTTTTTGCTCAGGTTCCTGATTACTCCTTCTCCTGTATCTATTTGTATCCTATCCCCTTCTTCTACCTTTTTAACCGCCTCCTGGCACTCTACAACGGGAAGACCTATATTTATAGTATTGCGAAAAAAAATCCTGGCAAAAGATAGAGCAATTATACAGGCAACGCCTGCCTCTTTTAAAGCAATGGGTGCATGTTCCCGCGATGAACCGCAACCGAAGTTTCTTCCCACAACCAATATTTTCTTATCTTTAACCTTACTCAAAAAATCCTTATCCAGATCTTCCATGCAGTGCTTGGCCAACTGTTTAGAATCAGTGGTATCAAGATAACGAGCAGGAATAATCTCATCAGTATTAATATTATCTCCGTATTTTAATACCTTACCCTTTATTATCATATCGTTGCTCGTTGCTCGTCTCCCCTCACCCGAAAAAGCACATCGTCCTTTTTCCCTCTCTCCTCAGGGGAAAGAGCATTATTCATATGTCCATTTAATTTATAGTAAATTGTGAGATAAATCGTAAATAGTATTGCGTTATATGTCTTAAAGTCTTTTTGCGAGATACTAGATACTAGATACGAGATACGACTTTACTTTCTCCATTACTTCAAGAGGAGTAGGAACTCCTCCCCCCATTCTTCCGTAAAAATAAACAGGGACTCTTTCGCTCACAGCTAACTTCACATCCTCTAACATTTGTCCCTCACTCATCTCAACTACAAAGACAAACTTGACTGTCTTGGCTAGTTTTTTGATAGCAAGATAAGGAAAAGGCCAAAGACTGATAGGTCGAAGAAGCCCTGCCCTTATCCCTTCCTCCCTGAGTCTGGCTATAACTTCTCTGCCCAGACGAGCCATGCTTCCATAAGCTACTATAAGAAGCTCTATATCTAGAGTCTCAATGAATTCATATCTTACTTCCTCTTTACGCATTTTAGCATATTTTTGCTGTAAGTCACTATTGTGATTTTCTAAAACTCCCTCCTGCAGATACAAAGACCTTATTATGTTGGGTTCTCTTCCCTTAGCTCCATCCACAATCCAACTTTTATTTTCTGGCTTCAGATTTTTCTCTTTGAATTCCACTCCCTCCATCATCTGTCCCAGAATAGCATCTGAGAGAATCATCACCGGATTCCTGTATTTATCAGCTAGCTCAAAGGCAAGCTCTACTAAATCGGCCATTTCCTGAACAGAATTAGGAGCCAGAACAATTAAATGATAATCTCCATGTCCTCCTCCTCGAGTGGCTTGAAAATAATCAGATTGTGAAGGGGCTATATTTCCTAAGCCCGGACCCCCTCTCATTACATTTACAATTACCCCGGGAAGCTCTGCCCCTGCCAAATAAGAGATACCTTCTTGCTTGAGGCTGATCCCGGGACCGGAGGATGAGGTCATGGCTCTTGCTCCGGCAGAGGCAGCCCCATAAACCATATTAATGGCTGCCAGTTCACTTTCTGCCTGAAGAAAGACTCCCTTTACATCCCTCATCCTTTTAGACATATAGGCAGGTATCTCTGATTGAGGAGTAATGGGATAACCAAAATAACAACGACATCCAGCTCTAATAGCTCCCTCTGCCAGGGCTTCATTACCGGACATTAGTATTTTCTTATTCATTTTTGATTCTTTTCCTCCCCTTCACCTCTTCCCTCTCCCCACAGGGGGGAGAGGGGTACGATGTACGATATGCGAAGTACGAGATTATCCTCCACTCCCAACCCATCTCAGCACATCTTGATAAGTTATGAGCAGAATTAAGGAGATTAAAATAATAAAACCTATATAATGAACTAACTCCTCCTTCTTCAAATCGAAAGCCTTACCTCTAATTCCTTCTATCAACAAAAATAAGAGTCTTCCTCCATCCAGAGCCGGGATGGGAAATAAGTTAAATAATCCCAGGTTAATACTTAAGAAAGCAACAAGAGATAAAAGAGAAGTCAGCCCCATCCGGGCGCTCTCTGCTATGAACTGCGTAACTCCTACTGGTCCAGTAAATTGAGCTGGAACATTGCCCACTATCATTCCTCCCAGAGCCGAAAAAATCGCTCCCGTTAAAAAGAATGTTGTTTTTCCTCCTTCAAAAAGTGCAGTAATAGGATTATAACGAATTAAAATTGTAGGAGGAGTAATTCCGATAACTTTCTTACCTAACTGAGTATCGAAAACAGGCTTCACTTGAAGGGCAAATGTCCTCTCTTCTCTTTGAACTTCAAGATTCAAAAACTCCTCCTTGTTCCCCTTTATAGCCAGGGCCATTTCTTCCCATCCCTCTATTTTTTCTCCATTTATCCTTGATATCTTGTCCCCGGGTAAAAGAGAAGCCAGCTCAGCGGGAGAGTCTTTCTCTACTTCTCCTATAACTGCTTCTGTTAGCTCATAAGTGTGAATTCCCACCATAAAGATTATAGAAAAGAGGAGAATAGCTACTAGATAGTTGGCTATAGAACCTGCACTCAATACTAAAATTCTATTCTTTAAAGGTTGCTTATAAAAGCCCCTCGGTGTATCCCTTTCCCCGGGCTCCATCCCCCTTATTTTTACAAATCCACCAAAAGGAAAAAGAGATATAGAATACTCAGTCTCTCCCTTTTTAAACCCCACCAGTTTTGGACCCAGTCCCAAAGAGAACTTATCAACCTGCATTCCGGATCTTTTAGCTGTCCAAAAATGTCCCAATTCATGAGGAATGATTAAAAGAGAGAAGACAGCTATTACAGCAGCTATTACAAAAATGATGGTCATAATCATCTCATAAAAGATACTTGATATAATAATAAAAGAAGGGAATGGTGAAAAGAAGGCTGTCAAACCTATCCAACACTCCTCCATGCCCGGGAAGAATTTTCCCAAAATCTTTTATTTTTATTTCTCGCTTTAACATAGATTCAAAAAAATCCCCTATTTGCCCTATTATCCCTACCGATATCCCTAAGATGAGGGTATGAACAAGAGAAAAGCCCAGCCACAATCGAGAAATGAACATAGCTATACAGCTTACCAGAACTGCCCCCACAAGACCCTCCAGGGATTTATAGGGACTGAACTGAGGGAATAGTTTATGCCTGCCCCACTTCTTGCCTATAAAATAAGCACTTGTATCAGCCATCCAGGTGACAAAAAAAACAGTGAGCACTAACCTGGCGCCGGTTAAAGAATTAATCCCCTTTAAAGAACTCGCCTGCACCAGAGAAGGATTATTTCTCAAGATCAAAACATAACTAAAGAGAAGACTTATATAAAGGATTCCTCCTAAAGTCAAAGAAATATTGATAAAAGCCTGCCGGGTTTCAAATTTTAAAAATTGCCTCAAAAACAGGAAAAAGACGCTGAAAGTTAAAATGAGTTGCAGGATACCTTCTCCCCAAAGATAAACGCTCACTGGTATCAGCAGACCAAGCAAGATACCCTCAATTAAAAAAGGGGCTCTCTCCTTTTTCCTCATACCTTGATAGAATTCAAATAAACTAACTCCAATAATAGCACAGACCAATCCTAGAAAGGCTACTCCACCCCATAATATAAAAAAAATAAGAAGAGGGATAAAGATAAGAGCAATGATGGTCCGTTTCAAGAGCACTTTATTCTCCCTTTAATCCTCCAAACCTTCTCACTCTATTTGCATAATCTTTAAGAGCGTCGCTGAATTCTTTTCTTCCGAAATCGGGCCAAAGAACAGGAGTAACCCAGAGCTCTGAGTATGCAATCTGCCAGAGCAGAAAATTACTCACCCGATACTCTCCCCCTGTTCTGATTAGTAGATCAGGGTAAGGAATATCCCCAGCATATAAATGCTGTCTGAATAAATTCTCATCTATTTCCTCTGGGGTAAGAGACCCCTTTTGAACTTCCCTGGCTAGGGCTTTGGCTGCATCCAGAATCTCTTCCTGTCCACCATAACTTATGGCTAGATTGAAGATAAAGTCCTTATTATCTTTGGTTAATCTCGCAGCCCGTCTTATTTTGTCCTGAAGTGAAGGCGAAAGCTTTTCTATTCTTCCAATAACTTGAAAGCGAATTTTCTTTTTGTTTAACTTTTCTGTCTCTTTATCAAGATATCTTTTGAATCTACTCATAAGAAAATTCACTTCTTTCGCTGGTCTTTCCCAGTTCTGGTAAGAAAAAGCATACATAGTGAGAATCTTGATACCAAAATCTAAACAAATCTGGATTGTCTTTCTTATCTTCTCCATCCCCACCCTGT
>JAUWRC010000090.1 GCA_030610745.1 Clostridia bacterium | reverse complement strand
GATTTTAAAGGCAAAGAGAAACATGAAAGCCCTGATTTCTATATCGTAGACCTAGAAGATTGGGAGGCTATGCTACTGGCCGAGAAAGAAAAGTATCCCGATGTTCAGATAGACGAAAAGCTCACTATTACTTATAAGGATGGGTGGAAAGGGCTAAATATCAAGCCATCACGTGTCCAAGAATGTAAAGATCGTTGGGATAAAATACTCTCCAAGATTAACCATGATGCTGGAGGTGCCTAACAAGTGCATGGACACTGACCGGCAAATCGCTGGCGCGATTTCCGGCAGGTCATGCTTCACGTTATCTAAAATAAAAAAACTTGACATATATGTATATTTGATGCATAATAATGCATATATATTATATGAAAGGAGTTAGTTTATGAGAACAACATTAAATATTAAAGACGACTTGATTGAAAAGGTATCAAAACTCACAGGAATTAAAAAGAAAACTACTCTAGTCAGATTAGGCCTGGAAGCATTAATTGCTAGAGAAAGCAGTAAAAGGTTAGCTAAATTGGGAGGAACTGAAAAGAACTTACATATTATACCTCGTAGGAGAGTAAATTAATGATTCTTGTTGATACATCAATATGGGTTTCTCATTTACGCAATGGTAATTCTAAACTTGAGCAGCTCCTAAATGATGGTGATGTAGCTTGCCATCCTTTTATTATTGGAGAACTTGCATGCGGTAATATTAAGAACAGAAGGATGATTTTGTCACTGTTTAGTTCTCTGCCTATGGTTGAGATGATAGACAATGAAGAAGTATTATTATTCATTGAGAAAAAGAACTTAATGGGTAAAGGTCTTGGTCTTATTGATGTTTATCTTCTTGGAGCTTCGCTATTAAGTGAAGTCTCTCTATGGACTTTGGATACCAAATTACATCATGAAGCTTCAATATTAGGGATAACGTATAAATATTGATAGATAACAAATCAATTCAGCGAACAAAAAAGCTGATTTAAGTATAATAAGACAAAAGGGAGGCCAACTAAATTGATAAAGAAACTTATCATCCCTACCCATAATCAAACAGAGCTGGTAGATATTACTTCTCAAATTGAAGCAGTAGTTGCCAAATCCCGTGTTAAAGAAGGAGTATGTTACCTCTTTGTTCCTCATACCACTGCTGGCATTACTATTAACGAGGGAGCCGATCCCAGTGTAAAAAGAGACATCTTAAATCAACTAAGCAAGGTCATTCCCTTCCAGGGTGACTATCAACATAGGGAGGGAAATTCTCCTGCTCATATAAAAGCATCTCTAGTTGGTTCTTCCGAGACGGTGTTCATCGAGGGAGGAGAGTTAGTTTTAGGCACCTGGCAATCCATCTACTTTTGTGAATTTGACGGGCCCCGCCGTCGTCAATTAATGGTAAAAGTTGAAAGGCAGTCAACTTGAAAGGGAAAGTTACAGGGGAGAATGATAAATGTATTATGATGATATTTTTATGAAAGATACGAGGCCTGCTACCAGGGTTAATGAATACTGTGCCAGAATTCTGGAGTTTTGCGAAGAAGACCCCTATTTGAACGAAGAGATAGGAAAGGAAGGAGAAAGATTCTTTACCCCCAGGCCGGATATCCACTACCCAACCTCTGAAGATAGGGAGTTTGCCGAGCCCCGTTTCGCAGATTATTTTCTTTTCTCTTATTCTTCCCACCACTATGGAGTAACTCCTCTTGAAGTATTCTTATCCCAAAAGATACCCAGCTTTAATAAAAAAGATAAAGAAATTTATTCTGATTTTAGGTCCCATATCTACAGTGCTTTTAAAGTTTTAAAAGTTATTACTGGGTCCCACTTTATAGCTAAAGACCTATCTTCTGATAAGAACTACAAAATAAGAGAAAATAAAGCAACCTATCAAATGGAAGAAGGGGATTTTATTATTGGTAGAATCATTCCTTACGAGGAAGATTATGCTTTAGTCTATCATAGTTTGTTTCTTCCTAAAAGTGTCTCTTATGGGGTAGAAAGAGAATGGAAACGAATGTCACCCAAGAATAAAAAAGAGCTCGATCCTCTCTTGCTGGAGAGAACTTTCTATCAAGCAAGGAAAAGAAAAGTCGAAGATGACCTGGAAATGGTGGAGAAAAAGCTAAGACGTAAATTGAAAAAATATTTAGGCAAGAAAGCAATTACAATTAGACAGCTAAGGAGAAAGATAGATGAGACTACTGATCCTATAAAGATTCTTAAAGAGTTAGCAGAAAAAATTGACTTTCCCACCGCTGAAGAATTTGTAGGGTTTCAAGAACTTTTTAATTTATTCTGGAATCTTTCCCCCCGGGATGAATTTGGGGGAAAGTCTCCCCAACAAAAAGTAAAAGAGAGTAAAGAAGGTCCCAGGGAAAAAGAAATTGTTCACGACCTGATGGGTTATATACGCTCAGAGATTGATCCGGATAAATTCTCCAGCCAGAAGGATTTAGAAAAAGAGATAGAGAGATATAAAAATAGGTGGCTTTCAGAACCTCAGCTAGAGCTAAATCATAAAACTCCCTGGGAGGTAATTTTAGAAGAAAGGAAGAGGTTGGGCAATCCCCGAAAAGATTTTTCTATTAAAGTAAGTATAACTCCTATTCTTAAGCCGGAAGCTAAAGCCAGTTTGAATAATATCACTTCCAGGGATGCTTCTTTTGTCAAAGACGCCGAAGCTTTCATCAGCTATTTTGGGCAAAACAGAGTAAAAGTTACCTCAAAAAATAGGTGGATCCCCTTTAAACATCTTAGAATAATAGAACGAAATTTTATATATAAGGATAGTTTTGTATTTTTAGGTAAAGAGGAAAAAAGAGGAGAAGAGCCTCGCAAACCTTATATACACTTTATAGATAAAATCTGTCGAGTGGAAAGATTTATCTATGTGGATGAAAAGGGATGGATAAATGTAGATAAACCGCGGGTAAAAAAATTTAGCCAGAAATCTTACGGAGAAAAACTTTTTGAATTTTTCTGCATCTGGGTGGAAAAGGTAGATTGGAAAGAGCTTCAGATAGGGGATTTTTTGTATTATTACTGTGATATGTACCAGGAGCATTTTGACGCACCCCTTCACCATTTACAGGACCTTAAGGTAAATGAAAAAATAACTCCTGAACAATTGGTGGGCAAACTCTACGTCTCCAAGAAAAAAATGATTAAATCCCGAGAAGGCTTTGCAGAGTACTTAACTATTGGCTTGCGAACAATACTATTGGATTATTTTAAATGGTTGGGAATAATTAAAACCAAGGAAAAGGAAATAGTAGAAGGAATGGGAGAATTTATCATTGAGAAATTCTGGGTCACTCCCGCTGGCCGAAGGCTAATTAACCGAATGATAGAGTATTTTATAGAAAAAGGTAGAATAAAAATTTCTAAACCCAGCCAGGTAACTTGATATCCGCTTTTCTACTTGATATACTACAATTGAATCCAATATATTGAACTTAAGTCCAATATATTAACAAAGCCATGGCTAATTATTTATGTTTTCTGCATCGTGCCCCACCTTTTTTCTTTGGTTCTCACCTCTTTAATGCACTAAAGACAATTTTTTAATGAGCTCTCTGAATCTAATCTATTAAAGATTGTGATAAAATAACCTCGCTAAAATGTAATGATTGTTTAAGAAAAGTGAGATAATATGATAGATTTGAAACCGCTATCAGCGATTCCATCCATTTACTTTTTCTAGCCAAAAATCTCTCATCTTAGTCCATTCCTCGAAAGAATCCTAAGAGCAGTGTCAACTTTCAATTTTTCAAAATAGGTTAAATTGACTTTAGTTGAGGTTCGTGGTAGATTTAGAGTCGGAGGTAGGTAATTATGGTTGGAAAATACATCCAGAAAGCATTAGAAAAAGCAAAGAAATCAGCTATTTTTCTTTTAGTGGGGCTGCTGGGGTTTGTTTTAATGAGTTTGGGATTAGTAGGTGCAGGATGGGCAGCAGAGGACGCAGTAGAGACCTTCGGTCTGGTGGAAAGCGGGACGGCTACCCAGACGGCTACTTTCAATAAAGGCAGTGTAATTTATGTGAGGGTGAGCGATGGGGTAGTCACCGGAGTCTCCTCCACTGCGACTGTAACGGAGGTTGGCAATTCAGATAATCGGATCACCATCAACATTTATGATAATGGAACCTTTCCCGATAATCAGGCTAGCGATAAATATTTCTGGGGAAGATTTACTTTAAAGGAAGGCAACGGTCCAAGTGCCGGAACTATTTTTGAGCTGAGCGATGGTGAAACGGCCAATGTCATTGCTGATTTAGACTCATATGGGGATTATACGCCTAAAATAATCACTGCTGACTATACTACCAATGCTGACCACAACCCACCCTCTATCCTATCTCTCCAGGTTAGCCCTAATCCCTTTTCTCCTAATAGCGATAATATTAACGATACTACCACTATTTCTTATACTCTATCTGATAATGTCTCTACTTCCTTAAAAGTAAGAGTGGAAATTAGAAACAGCAGTGGTATTATAATAAAAACCTTAAAAGACGCTGTTCCCCAGGATACTGGGGAACACCAGATTCTCTGGGATGGAAAAGATGAGAGCGGCAATGTTGTCTCTGATGGACCCTACACTTGCCGCATTATTGCTCTGGATGATGCTGGCAACAGCGAAGAGAAGACTCAAGGATTCACTATAGATACTGTTTATCCCACTATATCAAATATTTCTGTCTCTCCTAATCCCTTCTCTCCCGAAAATGCTGATGGAGTGAAAGATACCACTACCTTTATTTTTACTTTAAGTGGCTCTTCGGCAGGATATAATAGGATAAGGATCTATGATCCCAATTTTACTCTAAAAAGGGTACTTGGTGATGATTCTGGTGAGATTACTCCCACCGATGGTGGGGCCAATGGAACTAATACTGCCCAGTGGGATGGAAAAGATGAGAGCAATAATGTTGTTTCCACTGCTTCCTATCCCTACGAGATATGGGCCGTAGATGATGCAGGAAATATTACTACTTGCAGTGGAATTATCGAGGTGGACAATACTTATCCTTCTACCACTTTAGAGGTGAAGGATACTACGGGGACTCACGGTTCTCCTTTTAACGCTACCGGTATTCCTTTAAAAATAAGCGGGGAAACTACCGACCCTAGTGGGGTTTCCAAAGTATATGTAGTTATAGATGGAACTTCAATTGGTTCGCCTCTTAATCCTTCTGGTGACTGGTCTACCTGGAATATGGACTGGACTCCCTCTAGTGATGGAGAGCATACTATTCGGGTAAGGGCAATTGATACAGTGGGTAATGACTCAGAGGATGCCGGGGCGCTAGCTACCATAATTTATGATACCACTTCCCCCGAGGTTTCTTCGGTAGCGGCCAGTGCCATCTCTGGCCTTAACAATGATACGGTAACAGTTACCTTCAGTGAAAATGTGAATGAGACTGATGCAGAAACTCTAGGCAACTACTCCCTTGATTCTCCTGTGGGAACTTCTGTTGGTCTAACGGGGGCAACTCCCACCTATGATTCTTTAACCTATACTACTACTATCACCTTAGCTGGCTCTAGTCAGAACTTAAAATATGGGAATTCCTACAAGCTCACTGCCTCAAATATCCATGACCTGGCTGGTTCAGGCAACGTGGGAGGAGGAACTTTTACTGGCACTGTAGGAGGGGATAATACCTTACCCACTCTTTCTTCAGCAAGAACTGTCTCCACTATCAGCATTGATGTTACCTTCAGTGAGGCTCTGGATTCCTCTACTCTGGCCCTAGCAGACTTTGAGGTAGGGGGAGCGAGCCTTGCTATCCCTAATACTGTTTCTCTGGATGGTCTGGAGTCTAATCTTGTTCATATAGAAAATCTTTCCCCTATGCCAAGAAATGCTGCTCCTAATGTATCCCTGGTGGGAGAGGTTAAGGACCCGGCGGGAAATATTGCCCCTGCCTCTTCAGTGAATGCTTCTGACGGTGTTTCTCCCCTTCCCCCTACGAATCTTTCCGCTACCAGCTTAGAGGCAAATAAAATTCAGCTTACCTGGACTTTATCTTCTTCGGAGGCTGATGTAGTTAAATACAATATTTACTATGATTCAGGAAGTGGGGTTATGG
>JAUWRC010000121.1 GCA_030610745.1 Clostridia bacterium | reverse complement strand
TACCACAGCCAGATTCTCCCACAAGACCTAAAACTTTCTCTTTTTCTATTTTAAAGCTAACTCCATCTACTGCCTTTAAAATGCCTTCATCTAAATAAAAATAGGTTTTAAGGTTATTTACTTTTAATAAGAAATTATTGTTTTCCATAAGATACACTCCTTTATCTGCTATAAGGATCAGCCGCATCACGCAGGCCATCTCCTACGAAATTGAAGGCTAATACTGCGATAATGATGAAGATACCCGGGAGAAGAAGCCATGGATGGAGGGCAACTGTATGTATATTTTGAGCCTCACTTAGCAAAACACCCAGGCTAACTACCGGTGAGCGAAGTCCAAGGCCAAGAAAACTCAGGGCAGTCTCTGCCAACATCATACGTGGTACAGATAGTGTCATAGAAACTATTATGTAGCTCATAAAGGAGGGGAGAAGATGATGAGTTATTATCCGTCTGTCGCTTGCTCCGGCAATTTTAGCTGCCATAGCAAAGTCTTCCTCTCGTAAAGCTAATAACTTTCCTCTGGTCACACGAGCTAAAGGCGTCCAGCCTATAACGGAGAGAATTATGGTGATACCAAAGTAGACCTTAATGGGCGACCAATGTGGTGGTAATGCCGCAGCCAAAGCCATCCAGAGGGGAAGAGTTGGTATTGACCTTATGAATTCTACCACTCTTTGAATGATATTGTCCACACTTCCACCAAAATAGCCAGAAGCTCCTCCAATGCTTAAACCCAGTACGAAGCTGAGAAATACGCCTATTAAGCCTATGGATAACGAAATACGAGAGCCATAGAGGATACGAGAGAATACATCTCTGCTTAAGGAGTCTGTTCCTAAAAGAAAGACAGTACCTTCCTTTGTCCCAAAGAAGTGTAAATCTCCTTCCCACAAATTCCAGAATTTATATTTTGATCCATGGACAAAAAAATAAAGAGGAAATTTTTTAGTTTTGTCTATCCTGTACGTCCTGCGCCAGGTTACCGGATCAAGTTCAAGATTCACCCCATAGACAAAGGGACGAAGATGAAAGCCCTCTTCATCAAAGAAATGTATTCTCTGAGGTGGAGCATAAATGCAGCTTGTGTAGCGCTCAGATGTGTTGTAAGGAGCAAAAAACTCGCAGAATCCAGCTCCGATGTAGAACACAAGCAATATAATTCCACCTAAAATGGCTAATTTATGCTTTTTGAATTTCCACCACATTAACTGATACTGGCCAGCCACATAAAACTTTTCCTCTAAACCAACCTCAGTTTTCTTTTTTTTATCTTCTATCATTTTTTATCTCTCCATTTTAATGCGGGGGTCCAGTAAGGCTAACAGGATATCAGAGACAAAGGTTCCTATTATGGTTAGAGTGCATAGCAGCAGAATGAAAGCTCCTGCTAAATACATGTCTTGATCCAGCAATGCTTTTAACATCAGAGGCCCTGTAGTAGGAAGGCTTAATACCACAGCTACAATAGGTGCTCCAGAAATAATTGCCGTAAGGCGCCAGCCTATAGTGCTGACTATGGGATTGATGGCTACTCTTACCGGGTATTTAAAGAGAAGGGTTAATTCCTTGACTCCTTTGGCCCGAGCTGTGATAACGTATTGTTTGCGAAGTTCATCTAAAAGCATTCCCCTCATTATACGGATAAGTCCGGCTGTACCGGCTGTACCGAGAACTATCACTGGAATCCAAAGGTGAGAAAACATATCCAGAACTTTGCCCAGACTCCAGGGTTCCTGGAGATATTGAAATGAAAAAAGACCTCCTACGCTAACCTCGAAGTATTTATAGCCTATGAACATTAATATCAGCGCCAGGAGGAAATTTGGAGTAGCAAGGCCAACATAACCGACGACAGTAAAGGAATAATCGGCTGGGGAATACTGATGAGTGGCGGAATATATTCCAATAGGAATAGCTACTGCAAAGACAAAAACCATAGCACAAATAGACATTATCGCTGTTAATGCTAAACGCTCCCATATTAACTCACTTACTGGCCTATTCCACTCAAAAGATCTTCCGAAGTCACCGTAGCGCACAATCTTCCAGATCCAACGGAAATACTGAATATATATGGGTTTATCTAAACCAAACTGCTTTTCTAATGAGGCAATTTCGGCCTCCGGGACGGGGATACCCATTCCTTCCAATTCCATTATATAAGAGGTTACGTAATTACCAGGGGGAAGTTGAATAAGAACAAAGGCCACCACTGACACTGCCGCCACGGTAATAACCATATAAATCAATCGACGCAGGAAATAGTATAACACTTACTCTCTCCTAATATCTTTCCATACTTATTATTAACAGAGACGTTACATCAGTTATATAAAACAGTTTAGCTTTTCTATATGTGATGACCTAGCCATTTGCATATTACATCTTCCAAGATGTCTTATTCATGGGTATCTAGGTGTGATTTATGCGCAATTATTTATGTCGTTTCATATAAAAGATTGCATATAATTCATTATACAACGAAATTTTTTAATTGCCACTAACGCCAAGTGTCAATACAAAGTGAAAAGAGCTCTGTAAATGCAATTTCCGTCATTGCGAGCCCCGTTAAAAATTTCCAATTTCTAAACGGGGCGAGGAGCGATAGCGACGTAGCAATCCCAAAAACTGAGATTACTTCGGGATTCCATCCCATGACACGGGGTTCACTGAGCATTTACAAAGGGGGTCTACCATAAGATAAGATAGACCCCCTTTTACGTGGTAAATTTTACTTACTGAAGTAAGCTTTACTCACTTCATAAGCTTTACTCACTAAAGAACCACTGGTCTGCTTGATAGGGATTCCAGAAAGTCAAATCTGAACCAAAGATTCCCTCCCGGGGTGTGTTTCGCAGATTGTCTTTTATCACAACCAGCCAGGGCATTTCACCAACTGTGGCACAGGCAAAGAGATTTTCAAGATTTATGGTAAGTATCTCTTTTCCTAACCTTATATATTCTTCAGTCCCAGGAACAGTGGTTTGCCACTCGTCACACAGTACAAAAAGGTCCTGAACTATCTCTGGCGGCTCCTCACCTTCCTCTCCATCCGTTTCATACCAGGTCTGCCAATCCAAGCCGGCAAATAATCCGTGACCAAAATTTGGACGAAATCTTAGGGGAGATTTGAACATAGCAATTTCCGTAGCAGCGCCAAATATCCAGAATCCTACGTCAAGCTCATTCGCCTTTCCTCTTTTAACATAGAGACTTCTTCCCTCAGGCTTAACAGCCGCTTTAACTCCGGCTTTCTGCCAGTATTCCGCAATTAACTCAATAGTCTGATCTCTTGCCTCTCCAAAGTTTGCGGCAACCGCCATAGTTATAGCCAGGGTTTCACCATCCGGTCGCAAACGATAACCATCTTTACCTCTCTTGTCTAAACCCATCTCATCCAGAAGCTCATTCGCCCTTTCCAGATCATATTCAATGTAGTATTTTCCCATCCAATCTTCATAAAAACTGGTATTAGCAGCGACCGTTGCTTGACGGGGGACGGCTTTTCCATAGTAGAGGGTTTCGTTTATCTCATTACGATTTATGGCTAAAGACATAGCTTGCCTGAATCTGAGGTCATTAAAGATCTCTTTTAAAACTGGGTCCTTATGAGTATAATTAAAGGCGAAGGACATATCCGCTGCAGTTGTATGCGTCCACAGCATAGTATGGTACCCGCCCTTTTCCTCACCTTCTTTGTAAAGGGTATAGTTAGTCATCGACGTATTTGCTCCGACAAAGCTAAATTCTCCAGCTATTGTCTTCATTATCCTTACCTCTACGTTCGAGACCAATATTTTGTTCTGTCCATCGATATAGGGAAGTTGATTTCCGGCAGTATCTACCTTCCAATAGTAAGGATTTCGTACATAGTACCTGTTCCCAAGGGAATCTATTTTCTCAAGCATCCAGGGTGTAAGAACGGGAAGACCAGGATCCGTTCTTTGTGGAACTAGATCAGGACTGTGAAACTTAAAGCACGTCCACCAGTTATCAAATCCTTCCTCCTTTGCTAACTCATCCGCCTTCGGGTTATATTTTATATGGTACTGTTGTAGGTAGTGTTTTGGGGCGTAAAGAACAAAATTCCAGTCCCTCGCCAATGTGTTAATTACAGGTAGATATGGTACAGCAAACTCAAACTTGACCGTATAATTGTCTACCTTTTCCACCTTCATCATTTCCCCACCGGGAGACCAGGTTTTTCGTGTACCCGCAGTAGCGAGCTTCTCATTCAGGAGCATATCTTCACACCAGAAGAGGAAGT
>JAUWRC010000078.1 GCA_030610745.1 Clostridia bacterium | reverse complement strand
TTACCGGAGATAATATAGAAAGTGCCAGAATGATGGGTATACCTGTAAACAGGGTGAAAATGCTCGTCTTCGCACAACTGGGGTTCTTCGCTGCTTTTGCTGGAATACTGGCTAATTTTGAATTTTTATATTGGTGGACCACCCAGGGACAAGGATATCTTCTCGGAACGATAGCCGCAGTTTTTCTAGGAGGAACCTCAGCTTTTGGAGGGATGGGGACTATTTTTGGGACCTTTATTGGATGTATTATTATAGGCTCTTTAGAGAGTGGAATTGTCGGCGTAGGGCTTTCAGGATTTTGGACCCGGTTGATATATGGTTTGATTATAGTTGCTTCTGTTTCAATTCATTCAATTTTAAGGAGGAGAGCGTAAATAATGAGGAGGAATAATGGAAACGAAAAATGATAAATTAGTACGGATGGTAAATATCTCTAAATTTTTTGGAGAAGTTACTGCCTTAAAGGAAGAAAATTTTGAGGTTGGATATAATGAAGTTGTCGGATTGATAGGTGATAACGGCGCAGGCAAATCAACATTGATAAAAATCCTCACGGGAGTCTACACCCCAGATAAAGGAGAAATATACTTTAAAGGGGAGGAAATAACATACCATTCTGTGGAGAGAGCTCGTAAATTGGGTATTGAAACTGTTTACCAGGAAAAAGCCTTGGGAGAGCAGCAAACATTATGGAGAAATATTTTCATGGGTAGAGAAATGACAGGTCGCTTAGGTTTTATCCAGATAAAAAAGGCGAAAGAAGAGACCGAGAGAATATTAAAAGAGGTAATAGGCTTTACAGCAGCAGGAGTTACACCTGACTCAGTTGTTGAAAGATTATCTGGCGGAGAAAAACAAGGCGTGGCAATAGCTAGAGCTTTACATTTCGAGGCGGAGTTGATTATTTTGGACGAACCTACCATGGCTTTATCGCTTGCAGAGACAAAAAAAGTACTGAATTTTGTAAAGGGGATAAAAGAACAGGGAAAATCCTGTATTTTCATAACTCATAATATATATCACGTATACCCGGCTGCAGATAGATTTGTCGTTTTAGATAGAGGAAGAACTGTGGGAGAATTTATAAAGAAAGATATATCATTAGATGAGCTTGTTAAAAAATTATACCTTGTAGCAAGAACCGGAGAAATAAGTTAAACTGAACTAGAGAAGGAAAAGATAATATGAATTCCAAGGAGCGGGTGAAAATGACTAATTATGAGCGGTTTGTAAAGACTATTAAGTTTGAGTTACCCGATAGGATTCTAACCTATGATTTCGTCGACAACAGAGAGCTGTTAGAAACTTATGGGGGAAAGGGGAAAGGAGATCTTATTGAACGAAATGCCCGGATGGCCAAAAATATTGGTTTAGACGTCACGAGGTATATTTACGATCCAGTTAATCACTGGATGGGTTCAAAAATAGAGAATTGGATACGCTTTTTTGGTGTTAATCCTGACAAATGGAAGGTATCTCAAAAAGGGGGCACTGCTTGGATTTCCAAAAGACCTTTTGCTGATATTAAAGGATTAGAAAAAAATATGCCTAATATGCCCCAAAAAAGTGAAATGGAGGAATGGTATAAGCCAGCAATAAAGAAAATAAAAGAAGTTTATGATGAATACGACGTGGTGTTTATCGGAGCTGTAGAAGGTCCCTGTACCGACGCTTACACGTATGCTGATATGGAGCTTTTCTGTGGCGCTATTTATGAGGCTCCAGAGTTAGTTGATCACCTTATGGAGTGTACATGCCGCTTTTCCGAGATAATCGCTGAGATATTTGCTGAAAACCCCTCTGCTCCTCTTATGTTTATGGGAGAGGATGTAGCAGCAAAATCTGGATTAATATTTAGTCCTTCTTTTCTAAGAAAAAAACTTTTGCCTTTGTGGAAAAGGATTGCAAAACCAATCAAAGATAAGGGTTTTAAATTTCTCTTCCATTCCGATGGAAAACTAGCCGATTTACTTCCTATAGTCATTAACGAATTAAAAGCTGATGGAATCAATCCCATTGAGAGAAATGAATGTAATGATATTTTTGAAATCAGAGAGAAATATCCTCATACACTTCTTTTTGGAAATGTCTGTTGCGAGGTAACATTACCTTATGGAACAGAAAAGGATGTAGAAGAAGAAACCCTGGAAATTATTAGAAAAATTGGCCCTCAGGGAGGTATTTGCATTGGTTCATCCAGTGAGGTTCATGATCTTATTCCAGCCAGAAATGCTCTTAAAATGTATGAGGTAGTTCACAAATATGGGGTTTATCCCATTAAAGTTTAATAAATAGCCCGCATATGTTACACTTTAAACTTCTTTTTTAAACTTCTTAGTGTCTGTTGACTTTGTATTTGTAAGTCTTGGTTTGAAGTCGTTACTTCCCTTTTAGAGGGATTATGCAACTCATTTCAAGGAGGAAAGAATGGCAGATTTAAAAGAAATCGCCGACAATCTCATCAAGGGAAATGCTCCCAGAGTTAAAGAGCTAGTTAAAAAGGCTCTTGATGAAAGAGTAGAGGTAGAAAAGATTTTAAATGAAGGACTGATAGCAGGAATGGATGTAGTGGGCAAGAAGTTTCAGGCTAATGAATTCTATGTTCCTGAGATGCTCATTGCTGCCAGAGCCATGAAAACAGGAATGGAGATCATAAGACCTATCTTGATCCAGGAAGACATAAAAAGTCAGGGTATAGTAGTCTTAGGCACAGCAAAAGGTGACCTTCATGATATTGGTAAAAACTTAGTAGGAATGATGCTAGAAGGAGCAGGCTTTGAAGTAATAGATATAGGAATAGATGTAGCCCCAGAGGTGTTTGTCCAGGCAGCTAAAGAGAAAAAAGCTCATCTTATAGGAGTTTCTGCTCTTCTTACCACCACTATGGTTTCTATGAAGGATGTTGTTAAAGCCCTAAAAGAAGCGGGTCTGGATGGTAAAGTTAAGGTAATGATTGGTGGTGCTCCCCTCACCCAGAACTATGCTGATGAGATTGAGGCTGATGGCTATGCTCCTGATGCAGCTTCGGCTGTAGATAAAGCAAAGGAGCTCCTTAAGGCTGTCCGGGATGAAATCAGAGGTTAGATTAAAGTGACTTAATCCGATAAACCAGGCGACTATGATGAACCCAAAAAAAAATCTTATTAAGGCAATAAGGTGTGAAGAACCTGAATGGGTTCCTTGCCCTACGGTGGATGGTTCCTGGAGGGTAGTTTTTCATAGTCTTGTAGAGCGCACTTCAGAAGCAGGATTTGATGACTGGGGAGTTCATTGGAAGTTGAGTGATCGGGCAGGAGGAACTTACCCTGATAAGCATCCTATTATAAAACCTGAAATGGTAAAGAATTTTCCTTTTCCTGATGTGGAGACACCCAACTTAACTAAACCAGCATTGGAGATGGTTTCAGAGATAGATCGGGATAAGTCTCTTTTGTTGGGAGATAATGGTTGGGGTATATTTGAAAGATCCTGGCTACTGGCAGGCATGGATAACCTTTTAATCTGGATGTCTGATGAACCCCAAGCAGTAAGTACTCTAATGCATAGAATTGCTAGGGTTAAACTACGAATAACTGAGCGTCTTATTGATGAAGTTGGCGTTGATGGAATTAGGTATGGTGATGATTGGGGAGGAGAGAAAGCCCTTATGATGGGACCCCACTTCTGGCGTAAATTTATTAAACCGCAGCAGAGACTCCTCTATGATGCTTGTAAAAAGAAAGGTGTGTTCATTCTACAACATTCTGATGGACATACCGAGGAAATTATTCCTGATTTAATAGAGATGGGATTGAATATTCTTAATCCTCTTCAACCAGAATGTAACAATATAGAAAAAATCAAGTCTGAATTTGGAAAAGATCTTGCTTTCCATGGAGCAGTTAGTTCTCGCACTTTAGATAAAAGCACTCCAGAGAAAATAACCCAGGAGGTTAAACTGCGGATTTCTCAATTAGCTCAAGGGGGAGGTTATATACTTGCTCCTGCTCATAGTTTCCCTTATCCAGCTTCCAACTTGCAGGCTTTTAGAGCAGCAGCTATTGAATACGGAAAAATCCCTAAAGAATGGAGAGGAAAGTTTGAAGTTCAAAAAACTGATGTAGAAGTTTAATATATCAAGCTACCTGAAGATTTACGGAGAGCGAAACTTGCTCAAATTAGCATCTAACAAGGAAAAAAGCAAAAAATACGAGGAGGTATATTAATGACATCTCGTGAAAGGATAAGAGAAGTCATAAACCATCGAAAACCGGACCGTATCCCCCTTGATTTAGGTTCAACTCTAGTAACCGGTATTCAGGCATGTATTTATGCTAAATTAAGAAAAGCACTTGGTTTAAAGGGTCAGCCGGTAAAGATAATCGATCCTTTCCAAATGCTGGCCTATGTTGAGCCAGAGATAATGGAAAAATTAGGAATAGATACCGCAGGCTTAGGGCTTCCTACAAATTTATTTGGATTTAAAAATGAGAACTGGAAACCCTGGAGGCTATTTGACGGGACTAAAGTAATGGTACCGAAGAAGTTCATTACTACAACAGATAATGAGGGGAATATTTACATCTATCCCAAGGGAGATACCTCTGTTTCTCCCTGTGCAAAAATGCCTAAGGGGGGTTATTATTTTGATGTTTTAGTACGTCAGGAGACCATTGATGAAGAGCATCTGGATCCCTGGGAATGGGTGAAGGATCAATATTCGGTTTATACTGAGGAGGAGCTTAGATATTTAGAGGAAACAGCGGAGGACCTGCACAGAAATACTGAGCTCTCTATTGTTGGAAGTTTTTGGCAAGGAGGATTTGGGGATATTGCTCTGGTGCCGGGGCCAAGCATTAAACAACCCAAGGGGATCCGCGATCCCCAGAAATGGATCATGGCTCATATACTTCATCCTGAATATATTAAGGGGATCTTTAATCTCCAGTGTGAGATAGCCTTAGAGAATCTCAATCTTTATTATCAGGCAGTGGGGGATAATATCGACGTCATTGTAGTAAGCGGCACCGATTTTGGAACTCAGAAGGGAACTTTTATCTCCCCAGATATGTATCGGGATATGTATAAACCATTCCACAAAAAAGTAAACGATTGGATTCATAAGAATACTCCCTGGAAAATCTTCTATCATACCTGTGGCTCCGTCGTCTCCCTATTGGATGACTTTGTAGAGGTGGGGATAGATATTTTAAATCCTATCCAGTGTTCAGCCAAAGGTATGGATCCTCACATGCTTAAGAAGAAATATGGCGATAAGCTCGTATTCTGGGGTGGCGGTGTAGACACCCAGAGGACACTTCCTTTCGGGACTCCCGAAGAGGTACGAAGAGAAGTTAGAGAACGCTGCCGGATATTTGGAGAAGGAGGAGGTTTCGTCTTTAACCCCATACACAATATCCAGGCGAGGATTCCTATTGAAAATCTGGTTGCTGTGTTTGAGACAGTAAGAAGTTTCTGAGCTCGTCCCCTTTAAAAAAAGTTATAAGAAGGAAAAGATAATATGAATCCTAAAGAGCGGGTGAGAATAGCTCTTTCTTTTGAAGAACCTGATAGAGTGCCAGTTTCGGCTGATTATGTTCCTGAAATTGGGAAAAAACTTCATCAGAGAGTGGGACCCGAAGAAATAGATGTGGGAGTCGTTATGGGCAATGATATGGTAATCACCACTCATGGTTTCGCTGGTAGCTATTATTTGAAAGAGGAGCCTGAATATTATGATGAATGGGGCTGCAAATGGAAGTATTTCCGAAACCCGAGCGGCTCATATACTGAAGTGATAGAAAGGCCCCTGGAAGATGAGAAAAAACTGGATTCATATAAGATTCCCGATCCTTACAATAATAGACGATATGAGCCGTCCAGGCAGATAATTGAGAAATATGGGAAAGATTACTGGATAGTGGGAGCAATTCCTTGCACCATATTTGAAGTATCATGGGGTCTGCGCGGCTTAGACAAATTTATGATGGATATGCTTTCCAACAAGGATTTTGCTCACACATTGATGGATAAAGTGATGGAATTTCCATTGGTAGCCGGCAAAAAGCTTATAGAGCTAGGTGTTGATATGCTGTGGACGGGTGATGATGTAGGAATGCAAACCGGAATGATGATATCGTTAGCTTTATGGAGAGAGTATTTTAAACCCAGGTATGCAAAGCTTTATAGCGAATTTAAAAAACTTAATCCCAGTATAAAAATAGCCTATCACAGTTGTGGTAATTGTGAGGCTATTTTAGATGAAATGCATGAGATAGGCCTGGATGTCATAAATCCTATTCAGCCTGGTGCTATGAATCCGGCCCACATAAAAAAAAGATATGGCAAAAAACTGGTTCTCTGGGGCACCATGGATGAACAGAAAATACTTCCCTTTGGAACTCCTGAGGAAGTAAAGGCAGAAGTAAAAAGACTTATAAAGAATTGTGCTCCCGGAGGAGGTTTTATTTTAACTCCGGCCCATAATATTCAGGCAGATACCAGCATGGAGAATATACTGGCTTTTTATGAAGCAGCAAAAGAGTATGGCCAGTATCCTATGCGCTTATAGTTGATTCAATTCGCCTACCATTTGACAGAAATCCTTATTTGGCCTAATCTATATTTGAAAAAGAGGACATTAGAAAAGGGGACAGACTACTTTTTTTCTGTTTCCCTTTTCTCCTTCTCTTTTCCTTTTTTTTCTGAAAAAAGTAGCCTGTCCCCTTTTTGACTATAGTAGAAAGGAATAAACAATGGAAACAAAAGTAAACAAAACTAAACTCAGTTTGATTCGAGGGGACATAACCCAGCAAGATACAGAGGCAATTGTCAATGCTGCTAATACATCTCTTTTAGGAGGAGGAGGGGTAGATGGAGCAATTCATCTAGCCGGTGGTCCGAGTATCCTTGAGGAATGCAAGAAAATTCGGGTAAAGCAAGGAGGATGCCCTACTGGCGAGGCTGTTATTACCGGAGGAGGAAAACTGAAAGCTAAATATGTTATTCATACAGTTGGCCCCATTTGGTGGGGAGGAAAACGGAACGAGGATACACTCTTGAGAAATGCCTATAAAAATAGCCTCACTTTAGCTAAGAATAAGGGTATTCGCTCTCTTTCTTTTCCCTCTATCAGCACGGGTGCTTACGGCTTTCCTATCAAGCG
>JAUWRC010000044.1 GCA_030610745.1 Clostridia bacterium | reverse complement strand
GGATTCCTGGAGGTAGAAACTCCTATGATGCAGTCTATCCCTGGAGGAGCTACAGCCAAACCTTTTCAGACTTATCACCAAGCTCTGGACGAGAATCTTTACCTGCGAATTGCTCCCGAACTTTATCTAAAGAAATTGGTGGTAGGAGGAATAGAAAAGGTCTATGAGCTAAACAGGGTCTTTAGAAATGAAGGGATTGATAGATCCCATAATCCTGAATTTACTATGCTGGAGGTCTACTCTGCTTATAAGGGCTATAAGGAGATGATGAAGCTAGCTGAAGAGCTTATCTGTGAAGTAACCCAGAAAATAAAGGGGTCTCTTAAAATTAGTTATCAAGGGAGAGAAATTGACCTTTCTCCTCCCTGGAAGAGAATAACTTTTGAAGAAGCACTTAAAGAAATAGGGGAAATTGAGGTTGAGTGGAGTGACGAAGCCGAACTTAGAAAAATAGCTGCTGAAGTGGGGTTAAAAGTAGAGGGATTAAGAGATGACCAGATAATTGAACACCTCTTAGATAAACAAGTTGTTCCCAGGCTAATTCAGCCTACCTTCATATTCGATTATCCTTCCCTAACTTCTCCTCTGGCTAAGAGGAAAAAAGAGAATCTCTCTTTAATAGAAAGATTTGAGATATTTATAGGAGGAATGGAGCTAGCCAATGCTTACTCGGAGCTCAATGATCCCATTGAGCAAAGACAGCGATTCCTGGAGACGGGAACAGAAGAAGAGCTATTGGATGAGGATTTCTTAGAAGCATTAGAATATGGAATGCCTCCCACAGGGGGTTTAGGAATAGGAATAGATAGATTAGTCATGGCTCTGACTGACTCTGCCTCTATTCGAGACGTAATCTTTTTTCCCCAGATGAAAGCTAAGAGGCCGAGAGATAAATACGATTTAAGATAAAATTAGGAGTGATAAAATGGGAGAATGGGTTTGGCTAAATGGAGAATTTGTCCGGAAAAATGAGGCGAAGATTTCGGTTTTTGATCATGGATTTCTTTACGGCGATGGAGTTTTTGAGGGAATACGCGCCTATGGAGGAAGGGTCTTTAGACTGGAGAAGCATCTTCAAAGATTATGGGAATCAGCTAAGGCAATTACTCTTAAGATTCCCTTGTCAAGAGAAAAGCTAACGGAAAAGGTGCTCCAGACCCTGAGAAAGAATAAACTCAAGGATGCTTATATTCGCCTGGTGATCTCTCGGGGAGAAGGGGATCTGGGCCTGGATCCTCGTAAGTGTCCCCATCCCCAGATAATTATTATTGTCGATAAGATAAATATATATTCAGAAGAACTTTATGAGAAGGGATTAAAGATAACCATTGTTTCTACACGAAGAAATATTCCCTCTGCTCTCAATCCCAGAATCAAATCTTTAAATTATCTTAATAATATCCTGGCTAAAATAGAGGCAAATCTCAGCGGAACTCCTGAAGCTATAATGCTGAATAAAGATGGCTATGTAGCAGAGTGCACAGGTGATAATATCTTCATTATAGAAGGAGAAAATCTGGTTACACCACCAACCTGGGTAGGAGCTTTAAAAGGAATTACTCGGGATGTGGTAATGGAACTGGCTCAAAAAGAGGGAATTTCTGTGCAGGAAAGGGTCTTCACTCCTGCTGCTCTTTATGCAAGCGATGAGTGTTTTCTCACCGGAACAGCTGCTGAGGTCATACCGGTAACCAAAGTGGATGGAAGGACGATTGGGGACGGAGTAGCCGGCCCTATAACGAAGAGATTGATAAAGAAATTCCGGGAGCTGACCAGAAAAGAAGGAACTCCCATTTATACTAGCGTATAGCGTTTAGCGGATAGCGGATAGTAAGGGATAAGGGGTAAGAGCTGTAAGCCATACTTAGTTCGTTGTTCGTAGTTCATAGTTCATTGACTAAATCCTTCTGTGTATTCGTTTGTTGTTTTGTCGACGAACTACGAACTCATAACTACGAACTATTTAGTAGCGGTGCGATTTATAGGTTTCTGGCTTTTTAACAAGATTATTTGAGGTAAATCAGCTGAGATATAGGTTACGTGAATTAAGATAGTTGGTGCATTAGAATGCAAAATCTGCAACGTTTGTCAGTTTTATCAGGCAGTCACTAGTCAGATTTTTCAGGGTGTTCATGTGAAATTAAGAGTTTAATAAGAGGAGGATTTGTATTATGGCAACTATTGATTTTGGAGGGGTGAAGGAAGAAGTTATCATGCGCAAAGAGTTTCCCATGGCAAAGGCTCGTGAGGTTCTCAAGGATGAAACGATCGCTGTCATTGGATACGGCGTACAAGGGCCCGCGCAGTCGTTGAATCTGAAGGACAACGACTTTAATGTGATAGTTGGGCAATCAAAGAAGTTCAGGAAGGATTGGAACCGGGCAAAGAGGGACGGCTGGAAGCCGGGAAAAGACCTGTTTGACATAGAAGAAGCCGCTCAGTGTGGGACGATCGTTGAGTTCCTGATCGCCGATGCGGCTCACAGGGCAGTCTGGCCTGTCATCAAGAAAAGCCTGAATCCGGGTGATGCGTTATACTTTTCACACGGATTCTCGATTGTGTACAATGATCAGACGAAAGTGATCCCTCTGAAAGATATTGATGTGATCATGGTTGCTCCCAAAGGATCTGGCACATCGCTTCGCCGCAATTTTCTTTCAGGCGCGGGAATTAACGCCAGCTTCGCTGTTTATCAGGACTCAACTGGTCGGGCGATGGATCGTTGCATAGCGTTAGGAATCGGTATCGGATGTGGGTATCTTTTCCCGACGACCTTCGAAAAGGAAGTCTACAGCGATCTGACCGGTGAGCGTGGGGTGCTCATGGGTGCTTTAGCGGGCATCATGGAGGCGCAATACGACATTCTTCGAAAGCACGGACATAGCCCGAGTGAGGCGTTCAATGAGACAGTCGAGGAGCTGACGGAAAGTCTAATCCGGCTGGTAGGTGAGAACGGCATGGACTGGATGTATGCCAATTGCTCGGCCACTGCCCAGCGCGGTGCTCTTGATTGGAAGCCAAAGTTCAAGAAGGCCGTAATGCCCGTGTTCAAAAAGCTCTATGAGAGGGTGGTCTCCGGAGCGGAAACTCGCCGCGTTATCTCTGCATGTGGCAAGTCCAACTACCAGGTACAATTAACCGAGGAATTGGAAGCCATAGGAAACTCTGAAATGTGGCAGGCAGGCAAAGCTGTCCGTGCTCTTCGTCCAAAGGAGACGGCAAAAAAAATCTCGGAGTCTACGAAAGGAATTGCAGGAAGAAAATCGAATTGATATCGAATTCGAGCATTGAAGTCATATATGCACCGCCATCTATTAACTATATAAGCTGTAAGCTATAAATTTTTTGAGAAGCAGCGGTGCGATTCATCGCACATGTAGCGGTTTGATTTATCAAATAATTATTGCATGAATCCGACCGCTACCAGAGGGGAAAAGAAAATGAAACATACTATTTCAGTAGAGGTGGAGAATCGTTTCGGGATTCTGGCCAGGATTGCTTCCCTCTTCAGCGCGCGAGGGTTTAACATTGACAGCCTCGCTGTAGGAGAGACAGAGGATCCCACTATCTCTTGTATCACTATGGTCGTGCCAGGTGATAATCAGCTTATTGAACAGGTCATCAAGCAACTGCGTAAACTGATAGATGTAATCAAAGTGGTGGATCTAACCCAGCAAGATACAGTGGAACGAGAATTGGTACTGGTAAAAGTAAGTGCTAAGCGAGCAGACAGAGCTGAGATAATGCGTATAGCGGATATTTTTCGGGCCAGAATTCTCGATGTCCATCCCTCTAGTTTCACTATAGAGGCTACGGGAACAGAAGAAAAAATCAAAGGAATCTTGACCCTTTTAAGACCCTTCGGAATAAAAAAATTGGTCAGAACAGGAAAAATTGCCCTTTCTCGAGAGGGAAAAAACGCATAAAAGAGAAAAGAGGACATTTTTACTGAGTTGAAAGGTTAATCTAATATGGAGAGAACACTGGTATTAATCAAGCCAGACGGAGTATGTAAGGCGCTGGTAGGTAAAGTGCTCCAAGAAATAGAAGGGCAAGGATTCAAGATAGTAGCTTTGAAAATGATCCGCCTGGAGGAAAAGAAGGCGAAGGAATTTTATCATCCTCATAAAGGTAAACATTTTTTCCCAGGTTTAATTAAGTTTATGCTTGCTGCTCCTTCAATAGCTTTAGTAGTAGAAGGAAAAGGAGTAGTAAAAAAGATAAGAAAAATTATAGGAGAAAGAATACCCGAGGAGGCTGCTCCAGAGACGATCAGAGGACAATACGCCTCTGATGGAAGAAGAAATATTATTCATGGCTCGGATTCGCCAATTTCTGCCGAGCGAGAGATTGAATGCCTTTTTCACCCTGAGGAAATCTATTCTTATAAAAAGAAAGACTGGCTGGAAAGTGAACCCGGCTAATTAGTCGTTAGTAAAATCGTACATCGTGAAAAAGCTGTAAGAAAAACTAAAATCGATGAACTATGAACAAACAACTTAAGATACGTCCTTTCCGAGGAATCATTTATAACGAAAAAAAAGTGGGCGAGCTAGCAAAGGCAACCGCTCCTCCCTATGATGTTATCTCTGCCATTGATCAGGAGTCATACTATGCCTTGCATCCCTACAATATTATCAGAATTATTCTTGGTAAAGAGTATCCTGGAGATAATGACAAGGAAAACAAGTATATTCGTGCCAGACGATTCTTTAGAGAATGGCTCTCGGCCGGTATACTAAAAAAAGAAAAAAACAGAGCCATTTATGTTTATGAAAAGGAGTATCGCCTTGAAGGAAAAATAGAAAAAAGAAGAGGATTTCTTGCCTTGATGAGGCTGGAGGAGTTTAGCTCAGGAGTGATCCTGCCTCACGAAGAGACTCTCCCTAAACCGGGCACAGATCGCTTAAGACTCCTTAAATCCTGCCGGGCTAATTTTAGCCCTATTTTTTCTCTTTATTCGGATCCCTCGTATCTTATAGAGCAGTATTTAGAAATAAAAGAGCCAATTTCTGAAATAATAGATGCCAATGAAGTAAAGCATAAACTAGGTAGGATAGAAGACGAGAGTATAATTAGACAAATATGTAGAGCAATGGAGAGTAAAAGGCTTTTTCTTGCCGATGGACATCACCGTTATCTTACTGCTCTCAGATTTCGGGATGAGGAAAGAAAAAGACTCTCTCAATTAAAGAATGGAAGAGATTTTGTCATGATGTATTTTTTAAATATGGAAACTGATGCCGTAAGTATTCTTCCTGTACACAGATTAATAGGTAATCTAGAGCCGGGGGAGCTATCCGCATTAAAATCGAAGATGAAGGATTTCTTTCAAATAAAGAAGCTTCCCTTACCTTCTGCACCCAGCAAAATCCAGGGGGAGAGTATAGTTAAAGAACTACAGAAAGAGAAGAAAAACCCTATTTTTGGTATGTACTGGGGAGAGGATAGATATTATCTATTAAGCCTAAATAGGGAGGGAAGATTATCTTTATCCCTGAAGGAATCAACGGTCTTACAGGGCTCATCTCCAACCCATAAAAGACCGAAAGTTTTGCCAGACACAGAGTTGGAGCCTTCCAATGAGGTGAGTACAGTTATTCTCGATAAAATATTAAAAAAAATCCTGAAAAAAGATAAATTAGAAAAAGGAAAAGAGATTGATTTTGTAAAGGATGAAGCAGAAGCTCTCGACCTGGTTAAAAAAGAAAAATATCAGTTAGTTTTCTTCCTTAGAGCCTTTTCTTTAAAACAAGTGAAGGAAGTCTGTTTTTCTGGAAAGAAACTGCCTCCCAAAAGTACCTATTTTTATCCCAAACCTCTCAGCGGACTGGTGATAAGAGATTTAGATGAGGAAATCTATGGCAAACCCCTATAAAAACTGGATACTCTTAAATAAAATTCCCCACCTTGGCTCAAAAAAATGCCGCCAATTGGTAGAGTGGTTCGGGTCTCCTCAGAAAGTCCTCTCTGCTTCGGCCAAAAGCTTATCCCTGGTCCCTGGATTAGGAAGAGAAGCCATAACATCTATAATTCAAGGAGTAAAGAATATAGATATAAACGAAGACCTGAAGCGTATAGATAAGCTCAATATCCGAGTAATCGGCTTTCAGGATCCCCTTTATCCTCCCAGTCTTAAGACGATATTTGACCCTCCTTTTCTTCTTTATGTAAAGGGTAAATTAAAAAAAGAAGAGTCAGACGCCCTGGCCATAGTGGGGACGAGAAGACCTACCACCTACGGAAAATTGATAGCCAGAAAACTGGCTCGAGACCTGGCCAGAGAGGGAGTCACCATCGTCAGTGGAATGGCCAGAGGAATTGATACCGCCGCTCACCAGGGAACTTTAGAAGTAGGAGGAAGGACTATCGCTGTCTTGGGCTCTGGGGTAAATGTAATCTATCCTCCTGAGAATAAAAAATTAGTAGAAGAAATAATAAAAAGAGGAGCCGTAATCTCCGAGTATCCCCTGGGGGCAGAGCCCGATGCCCCTCACTTTCCTCAGCGTAACCGCATTATCAGCGGCCTGGCTAAAGGAGTATTGGTGGTAGAAGCTCCCTCCAGAAGTGGAGCCTTAATCACTGCCGATTTTGCTTTAGAACAAGGGCGAGAGGTCTTTGCCATTCCCGGAAATATAACCAGCCCTAACAGCCAGGGGGTAAACAGGCTCATCAAAGAAGGAGCAAAGCTGGTAGAGTGTACCGAGGATATATTAGAGGAATTAAATTTTTCCTCTTTGAGTAAAAAAGAGAAAAAGGCTCTGGATGAGGAAATTCCTTCTTTATTTTCTGAGGAGAGAAAAGTCTTCGAGCTTTTGGGAGGAGAGCCTCTTCACATCGATTCGGTGGTAAGTAAAAGCGGACTTCCCGCTTCCAAAGTAGGCGGACTTCTGATGAAGCTTCAGATAAAGGGCCTGGCCAGAGAGCTCCCAGGAAAACTGTTTGTAAGGGATAGGTGAAATGGCGAAAAATTTAGTTGTTGTGGAATCGCCGGCTAAGGCGAAGACTATCAATAAGTTTCTTGGTAGGAATTTTCAGGTTGAGTCCTGTTATGGGCATGTAAAGGACCTACCGAAAAAAAAGATAGGCATAGATATCGAAAATGAGTTCAAGCCCAGCTACGAGATAATTCCTGCTAAAAGAAAGATTATAAAGAAACTAAGGGATTTGAGTAAGACAGCCGAAAAGGTTTACCTGGCCACTGACCTGGATAGAGAAGGAGAGGCTATCGCCTGGCATCTTTCTCAGGAGTTAAATAACTCTAAAAAGGGGAGAATAGTCTTTAATCAGATAACCAAAGAGGCTATCCAGAAAGCTATAAAGAATCCCACCGAGATCAATCTCAATAAAGTAGATGCTCAGCAGGGAAGGAGAGTGCTAGACCGATTGGTAGGATATAAAATCTCTCCTCTTCTCTGGGAAAAAGTAAAAAGGGGACTTTCTGCCGGAAGAGTTCAGTCAGTAGCAGTAAGGCTAGTTTGTGAACGAGAAAAAGAGATTGAGAAGTTCGTAGAGAAGGAGTACTGGACCATTACGGGTAAATTTACTCTTCTTGCTGGGGGGAGTCTTCTGGAGGCAAAGTTATTTCAGGTTGAGCATAAGAGAGTAAAGATATTAAGTGAGGAAAAGGCGAGACAGCTGGCGGAAAAGATAAAAGAAGAAGAGTATAAGGTAGCAAAGCTCACTGCCGAAGAGAAAAAAATATTTCCCCCTCCTCCCTTTATTACCAGCACTCTACAACAGGCAGCCAGCTATTATCTTAAACTTTCTCCCGCTCAGACTATGAGAATAGCTCAGGACCTTTATGAAGGAGAAGAAATTGGAAATGAAGAAAGAGTGGGTCTCATTACCTATATGCGTACAGATTCTGTACGAGTGGCTAGAGAAGCGCAGCTAGAGGCAAGGCGGCATCTTGAAAAAGAGTTTGGGAAAGAGTTTCTGCCGCTGAGAATACCTCGCTACAAGAATAAAAAATCGAGTCAGGATGCCCACGAAGCTATAAGGCCAACCAAAATCTGGCGAACTCCTGAGAAGCTAAAGCCATATTTATCCCCAAGACATCTCAAAGTATACGAGGTAATCTGGAGAAGATTTCTTGCCTCTCAAATGGAAAAGGCAATCCTGAACAAGATTACCGTGGACATCCAGGGAGGAGGGTATCTCTTCAGAGCCGAAGAAAAAAAGATTAAATTTCCCGGATTTATGGCTGTTTCTAAACAGAAATATGAAAAGGAAAAGAGTCTACCTCCAGTTAAAGAAAAAGAAAAGTTAAAGTTAAAAGAGCTTGCCTCAAAACAGCATTTTACAGAAGCTCCATCTCGCTATACTGAGGCTTCTTTAGTAAAAGTGCTGGAAGAAAAGGGGATAGGAAGGCCAAGCACATACGCTCCTACTATCTCCACTATCAAAAAGAGGAACTATGTGAGTTGGCAAAAGGGCAAGCTCATCCCTACTCTTTTGGCCAAGGTAGTAAATGAGCTTCTGGTAAAAAATTTCTCTTCCGTTCTTGCCACCCGCTTTACTGCTCAAATGGAGGAGGATCTGGATACGGTTGAAGAAGGAGAAAAGAAATGGACAGCTCTGGTAGACGGTTTTTATAAACACTTCAGCAAAGACTTGAGCAAAGCGAAGAAAAAAATGAAAAACATTAAAAAAGAGGGGGTTCAGATTGCTCCCATTAATTGTGAGAAATGCGGAGCAAAGATGATTCTTAAATTCGGCCGCTACGGAGAGTTTCTCGCCTGCTCTAATTATCCGAACTGCAAGAACACCAAAGCCCTGCTTAATAAAACAGGGATAAGATGTCCTTTTCCTGATTGTGAAGGAGAAATAATAGAAAGAACATCAAAAAAGGGAGCTATATTTTATGGCTGCTCAAAATTCCCTAAATGTAAGTTTATCTCTCGAGAGGTTCCGATTAAAGAGAGCTGCCCTCATTGCGGGAATTCCTATATTTTTAGAGATAAGAGCGGTTTTAAGTGTCCAGAGTGCGGCGCAAAAATCAAAGATTACAAAATAGAGGAGTTAAAATTGGGAGAAATCCCCTATAAGGTGGTAAAAAAAGCTATAATCTGTAAGCTGTAAGTTTTTTGGAGAGTAGCGGTGCGATTTATCGCACAATGTCGGATAAATCCGACCGCTACCAGCTATGCGCTAAGAAGAGGATAAATGAAGCTAGAGTGGCTGGATAGGTTCAGGCAATATCTTACTCAGGAGAAAAACCTCTCTTCTCATACAATCAAAAGCTACACAAGTGATATAAAAGATTTCCTCGGATTTCTTTCTTTTAAGGAAAAAGGGTTAAAGGAAGTAGGATATCCTTTTGTGCGTGAATATCTGGCTTCGCTTCAAAGACGAGGGCTGGCAAAGTCTACTCTGGCGCGTAGGGTATCCAGCTTAAGAGAGTTCTTCCACTACCTTTATTTAAAAGGGTACCTCTCATCTTTTCTTTTAATAAACCTGCGAGGTCCAAAACTAGGAAAGAAGATTCCCTCTTTTATGGAGGAGGATGAGATAGAAAAGCTCCTGGGAGCAGTAGAAGGGGAGGATTTCTTTCACTGCCGAGATAAAGCAGCCCTGGAGCTATTATATGCTACGGGGATGAGAGTAGCGGAGTTAGTAGGTCTGAATATATCCTCTCTTGACTTTGGGGCAGAGACAGTTAAAGTTAAAGGTAAGAGGGATAAAGAGAGAATAATTCCAGTGGGAAGATGTGCCATAAAGGCTTTAGCTCGTTATTTGCAGCTGCGAGAGGAAAAAGCAAAACCCGGAGTAAAGGCGGTTTTTCTAAATAGATTTGGAGAAAGGCTCTCCGATAGAGCCCTTAGGGGAAAATTAAATAAATACCTGAAGTTAGTTAATATCCATAAAGTATCTGGCCCGCATAGTCTGCGCCATTCTTTTGCTACACATCTTTTAAATCGGGGAGCAGATATACGCTCTGTGCAGGAACTGCTTGGCCATGAGAGACTTTCCACTACTCAGGTTTATACTCATCTGAGTATAAAAAGATTAAAGGAGGTCTATCAAAAAGCGCATCCGAGAGCGTAATCTCGTGATGC
>JAUWRC010000088.1 GCA_030610745.1 Clostridia bacterium | reverse complement strand
TTGGTTTTGACAAAAAGCCATTATTTCACCAGATAGTGTATCCACCGTCCATTATCAGTACACTTCCGGTTTCGGGCAAGATTTGACATAGAATTTGGTTTCGCTATACTCAAGATAAGCCTCGCTACGCTCGGCATATCTCGTAATAAAGAGGATAAGTGATATATGAGCGATGTTTTGGTTCGAATTAAACGTGCTGTCCTAACAGGACGCTACGCATTTAGTGAAAAGGCGCGCATCGAAATGGAGGTTGATGGTATTAGGGAACTGGATGTGGCTGAGTCTATTCTGAATGCTGTAGCGATTTACAAGACACTTCGTTCGCAAAGTCAATACAGAAGGATTGGGAGAGAATACCTTTACGTGATTCAAAGTACAAATCTAGACGGTTTGCCAATATATTCAAAAGGTAAACTGATCAAGGAAAATGGCCAAGAAACATACTATTTCTTGGTTTCCTCAAAGAGAGCATTGTAAGGGAGTAAAATATGGAAAAATCAATACAGATCAAGATTTGTCCTACTTGTGGAGGTGGCAAAATCAAGAAGGTGCGAAGGAACTGGTCGGGCAGATTTCAAGGCCAATCGTATTCTGTACCGTCGCTGGAGTTCCACGAATGTTCCGAGTGCGGAGAGAAAGTCTATGACAGGGAAGCCATGCGTAGGATAGAGGAAGAATCCTCAGCTTTCATCAAAAGTCGAAAGCAGAAACATGCCATGGCGTGACGTGACAGAGGCGCTAAGTTTTGGAGGCCAGGGTATATAGATACCATCCTGACTTCTGTACCCCAATAGTCTCCATTCTGGAAAGGAGACAAGCCAAATTTCGTAAACTTTTATTTATGGTTTGAGCAAATTCTTTAGAGCTTCACCTTCACCCAACACCCTTTCTGAACAGAGTTCTCTACAGCTTCCAGCACTCTCTGACACTCAACTCCATCTATGAAACTGGGAGAGGGATTTTTTTCCTCATCTATGGCCTTCATGAAATCATAAACGACGTGAACAAAGGTATGTTCATATCCGATTATGTGTCCCGGAGGCCACCAGGCATCTATATAAGGATGAATTGGCTCGGTTACCTGGATTCTCCTGAATCCTTGAGCATCCTCTGCATCATCGCAGGAGTAAAACCAGAGTTTGTTCATATCCTCTAGCTCAAACAAAAGGCTTCCCTTGCTTCCATTAATCTCGATACGCTGGCAGTTTCTGCGTCCTGGGGCAAATCTGGTAGCTTCAAAAGAGCCGAGAGCTCCATTTTTAAATCTGGCCAAAAATAAAGTAGCATCATCTACGGTAACCTCTCCCATCTCCTCACCGGCTTCGGCGGTTAATCCACTGGCAAGCTCCTCGCTCACCTTAAGCTTTGGCCTTTCTTTAATAAAAGTCTCCTGAGCCCCGACCACCTGGTCAAACTCTCCCACCAGGTATCTGGCAAGGTCTATAATATGGGAGTTCAGGTCCCCGTGAGCCCCTGAGCCTGCCACCTCTTTTCTCAATCTCCAAACCAGGGGAAATTGGGGGTCAGCAATCCAGTCCTGCAAATAGAGGGCCCGAAAGTGATAGATTTTTCCTACTCTACCCTCATCGATAAACCTTTTGGCAAGACTTATAGCAGGGACTTTACGATAATTAAAGCAGACCATATGTTTTACACTGGCATCTTCTACAGCTTTTAGCATCTTCTTAGCTTGCTCTAAATTCATGGCTAAGGGTTTCTCACAGAGAATATCTTTTCCTTCGGCGGCGGCTGCCAGCACAATATCCTTATGAGTAGCATTAGGAGTGGTAATATCCACAAGGTCTATATCTTTACGCTCCACCAATTTCTCCCAGGATACCTCGTAGCTTTCCCAGCCAAATTTCTTAGCAGCTTGAGCTACTGCTTTCTCTGTTCTTCCACAAATAGCTTTGAGCACAGGAACACTTTCTGTGGTAAAAAACATGGGCATCTTTCTATAAGCATTGCTGTGAGCCTTGCCCATAAATTTATATCCCACAAGTCCTATGTTGATTTTTCTGCTCATACTATCCTCCTTACCATTATTTCTTCACCACCGGTTTCCCACTGCGAGCAGAAGCACTTATCATATCCATAAGTCTTGCAAATCGCAGGCCAATTTCAGGAGGACAGGGATTTTTTAATTTTCCAGAGCGCACCTTGAGAAACTCCTCCCATACCCCCCTTGATTGAGGGCATTTTACAGGCGATAGATCTTTCTCTTTCTCTTTTCTCATTTCCAGCTTTTCTCCCCAGGCACCGGTGCGAATAACTCCCTTTGTTCCAAAGATGAATATCTCTGAATCACATCCAATGGAATATCCTGCCCCTGTTAAGTTGACGAGAATGCCCTTCCTTGTTCTGGCGGTAATAGCAGAGCATATCTCAACGGGAGTACCTTTATTATCCTGTATGGCAAATATTGTATCCACATCATCATTCAAAATATCCACTACGGTATTTATCATGTGGCTGCCTGTATCAAAAAGAAAACCGCCGCCTGATATTTCGGGGACCTGACGCCATCCCCCCATTTCTTTCCTGTTCTGATAGATAAGTGCGGCTATCTGCATCACCTGGCCAATAGTATTTTTAGCTATAAGCTCTTTTGCTTTATGGATAGCAGGAGAAAGACTCCCCGGGAATGCTACTACTAGAAGCCGGCCTGTTTTATCACCAGTCTCAATTAAAGCAAGTGCTTCTTTCTCATTCATTACCATTGGTTTTTCCAAAAGAACATCCATTCCTGCTTCCAGACAGGCCTTTGTTTGCGAGAAATGCATATTGTGGGGAGTTATGATAAATGCTGTCTCTGGCTTTGGTCCGGAT
The DNA here is from genome assembly GCA_030610745.1 of Clostridia bacterium. Taxonomy (GTDB): domain Bacteria; phylum Aerophobota; class Aerophobia; order Aerophobales; family AE-B3A; genus JAUWRC01. The sequence continues at coordinate 3,485 of JAUWRC010000088.1, read as the reverse complement.
TTGAGAAACTCATCGAGGCTGGGATAAACAGGGGGCAAGGGAATATCAAATTTGCCAAACACATCCAGGGTGCGTTTTATCATTCTTTTGGATGGCTCCACAAGAGCCTCCACCTTTGTTGAATCCCTCATCTTGAAGATGTCTCTTAAATGATACTGTGCCATTCCGCCGCATCCTATCATTACTGTTGTAGCTAGGCTCATTTTAGCTCCTTTACTATTTTCCTGTCTTTTCCAGAGGTTGGACATTACCAAAAGTTATCTTGGGTCCATTTGAAGGTGCTGCCCAGCGAACAGCATTGCTAATTACTTTAAGTACTTCTGGCTGATAAAAAATAGGATAGGTTTCATGCCCTGGGCGAAAATAAAAAATCTTTCCCTTGCCCCGATGATAACAAAGGCCGCTGCGAAAGACTTCACCGCCTTCAAACCAACTTATAAAGACCAGGGCATCCGGCTGGGGAATATCAAAGCGTTCCCCATACATCTCTGCTGACTTAATCTCGATATATGGAGGGAGCCCACTGGCTATTGGATGAGCGGGGTCAACTACCCAAAGCCTCTCTTTTTCTCCCACTTCACGCCATTTTAAGTCACAGGACGTTCCCATTAATTTTTTGAAAATTTTGGAGAAGTGGCCAGAATGCAGAATAATCAAACCCATGCCATCCAATATACGCTGGTATACTTTTTCAACCACTACATCACTTACCTCTTCATGAGCCATATGCCCCCACCAGATAAGCACATCAGTAGAAGTTAATATATCATCAGTCAAACCATGTTCTGGTTCATCCAGTGTAGCAGTACGAACATCTAAATCTGCCTCTCCCTCTAAGTGTTTAGCAATGGCTCTATGTATGCCCTCAGGATAAACCCTGGCCACATCAGGATCTTTTTTCTCGTGCTGATACTCATTCCATACTGTAACTTTAATTGAATCTGACATTTTGCCTCCTTTACCAATCATAGGTTTGGGCCTTGATGATTTTCTCTGGTGTCCAGGGATCTTTAATATTTTTCGGTAGCCACTCTTTAGGATAATTCTCAAGCATTACTGAAAGAGGATCCAATCCTTCAGTTCCGTATTCTCCGCAGCCGGCCTTCCATCCTTTCTTTAGGGCCTGTAAATACCCCTTATGGAGTTTACCTATAGGCATGGAGTGGTTTGTATACCAGAGAGTATAGCAGTGAAAATCTGAAAGTCCACTTCGTGTAGGGGGATCATAGTCTCCTTCTACATTCTTAATCAGGCGGTCTGGATTCTCTATTCCGATTACACCTCTGGCAGCTTCAAAGAAAGCCTCTAACTCATTTCTATAAAGGTCTCTATGCTCTTTTTTTTCTTTAACCACAGAAAAGGGCTCATTTATAAAGGTAACCATAATAGAGGAAGGGTGGCTCCTTATTAATCTTTCCATCTCTGCCACCTGCCTGAGGGCCTCGCTGAACTGGTTTCGCCTTAAATAGCCGAATAGGGGAAAATCACATTGGTGCATCATTCCAAGCATATCAAAATATTTATAAATCTCTTCCTGCACTGGCCGTTGGGTGATGCGGTAGTAATTTAAATGAGCAAGTTTAGCTATGAGAATGTCATCGATTAATTGCTCATAATCCTCTTTTATAACACACTGCTGGAGATGGCCCATTTCATTGGCCCCTCTGAGAATAATGGGTTTATTATTTAGATAAAGGGTGCCTTTCAGCTTTTCTTTCTCATCCATATGAAATTTTCTCATTCCAAACTGAGAGTCTTTTTCATCTTCAAGCTCTTCTTTTCTAATGATAGAAGCACGCAGTGTATACAGCCAGGGCTCCTCCGGGCTCCATAATCTATATTCAGAGAAAGGTATTTTAAATCGGTAGTAATTAACGCCTGGACCAGCTGGTTCTACTTGACAGGGGATATTTACCAGGGCCTCACCTTGATAGTATAGGAATTTCCTTTTTCCCCTCACCTTAATCCTCTCCCCTTTTTTTAGCGTATAGCGGGTAGCGTTTAGCGTATAGTGTCGCTTCCTGTCTGCCGTCACAACGGGACAGGCAGGCGCTCCATTCCCCCTCACCTTTGTCCTCTCCCCGATGGGGAGAGGGAAGGGTGAGGGGGTAACTTGAAAATTTTTTGGGTAAACTGAGAGCTTTAGTTCAAATTCTTGATTATGATTTTCTGTATGAAAGACCTCTACCCAGGCTTCGATGAGGGAGTTATCTATGTCAGGTCTTACAAAAAGGGAGTGGATGAAGAGGGTAGACCTTTCCTCCAAAATGACCTTGTTGTAGATTCCCGCTCCAGGAGGACAATGGTGCCATCCCAGCTTAGAATCATCCCAGCCTGGTCCTGTAGCAGCATAAATCTTATCCCCATCTATATTTTGTTTTTTATCGAAGGATTCCAGACCCAGGGTGGGAGCATCATTTTTAACCTCTACCACCAGGATGTTATCCCCCTCAAAATGGAGCAGGTTTGTAACGTCAAATTCAAATGGGGCAAAAAAGCCTTCATGGCTTCCTACAAAACGAGCATCGAGGTAAACATGAGAGATATAATCTACTCCTAAAAATCGCAAAAATATCCTTTTTCCCGGCTTTCTTCTTTCTTTAAATGTAAATTTTCTCCGATAAAAGCCAGTCCATTTTCCTACTGGCCCCCGGTAGTCAGGGAGGCTAACTTTCTCCCACTTTCCTTTGCCTTCCAGCAGCCTGGAAAAATCTTTTTCATCTTCTTTTTCTTCATAGCGAAATTCAAAACTTGTCTCATGCCACTCTCTCCTTGAAACTTTTGCTCTGGGTGTATAGTTAGCCAAAAATGGTTGATACTTTTCTTTTAGTTTGAGAAGGTCTTTTTTAAACTGTTCCATGTTCTCTTCATAGCTTTTTTCTCGGATAGAATCTACTTTTTGGCTGCTGGGATGAAAATCACGGGGTTGAATCTTCAAGGGACAAAGCTCGGATAATTCCTCTTTTCGGTCTTGTTCTTTCATTGCAGTATGTTCCTTTCTTGAATTCTTGACCCTAATAATAGTATATCGTTTTACAATATTATATTACAGTTAGCTTTGAAATTTGTCAATTTCAAAGCTCTCTCAAACTCGGTAATGTCCCTGCATTGACAATATTGAAATTGATTGTAATATAATATCGTAAAACGATATACTAATGTTGAGTTTGATAAATGAAAGGAGAGATAAATGCTCACACAAAAGCAAATTGATGAAGCAAGAAAAAAAGCTTTAACTTATTTTGAAAAGGCAGGGATGAGACTGATATATTCCCCATTGAAAATTCTAATTAAAAATAAGATAAGGAGTTTTATCTATGTCTAAGAAACTGGTTCTCATAGGAGCGGGTAGTGCAATGTTTACTCAGGGATTAATAGCTGATATTATAAAGGAGCAATCTCTTGGCCCCTGGGAAGTAGGGTTAGTTGACATTGACCCGGAGGCTCTTAAGGCAGCTTATAATCTTGCTAAAAAAATGGTTGAG
>JAUWRC010000018.1 GCA_030610745.1 Clostridia bacterium | reverse complement strand
AGATGCCGGGAGAAGAAGGATACCCCGCTTATCTCCCTTCAAGATTGGCTGAGTTTTATGAAAGAGCAGGAAGAGTCATCTGTCTGGGAAAAGATGGACGCAAGGCGAGCCTAAGTACTATTGGAGCAGTCTCTCCTCCGGGAGGGGATCTTTCCGAGCCAGTAACTCAAGCTACCTTAAGAGTGGTGAGGGTCTTCTGGGCATTAGTGGCCGAACTAGCTTATCAACGTCATTTTCCGGCTATACATTGGCTGCGTAGTTACTCTCTTTACCTGGAAGACCTAGAGAAATACTTTACCCAAAAGGTAGCCCCCGACTGGATAAAGCTTAGAAGTAAAGCTATGGCTCTTCTGCAAAAGGAAGATGAACTAAGAGAAATGGTAAGGCTGGTGGGCCTGGATGTTTTATCTAATGAGGATAGGATAGCCATGGAAACGGCTCGCTCCTTAAGGGAAGATTTTCTGCAGCAATTTGCTTTTCACCCTGTAGACACCTATACCTCCATAAAGAAACAACACTTAATGCTTAAGCTAATCTTGAATTATTATGATACATCCCTGGCAGCTCTGGGAAAAGGAGCATCCTTAAATGAACTCATTACCCTTCCCGTGAGAGAGGACATTGCTAAGCTAAAGTATATCCCTGAAGAAGATATTGAAAAAGAGACGGAAAGGATAACTGAGAAATTGCAATCCCAGTGCCAGGCCTTAAATAGCTCATAGCTCATAGTTCGTATATCGTACTTCGTCTAACAGAGAGTACAGGATCTCTTCTTTTCGTCATTGCGAGGAGCGAAGCGGTTGCGAGGACGGGCTTCCTCGCCTGTCATTGCGAGGAGATACGCAGTATCGACGAAGCAATCTCAATGAGGTTGCCACGCCTGTCTTCGGCAGGCTCGCAATGACGGATGGGAGACTCTGTTTTATTCGCAATGGCAGCGAAGGATACGCAATACGATAACTATACGCTAAAAAAGAGAGATAGATTATGGCAGTTAAAGAATATACAACAGTAAAAGAGCTCACCGGGCCCTTGATGCTGGTAGATAAGGTAGAGGATGTCTCCTATGAGGAACTGGTAGAAATAGAACTGGCTAACGGTGAAAGAAGAAGAGGTAGGGTTCTGGAGATAACTTCCGAGGCAGCCCTGGTGCAATTATTTGAACGAGCCAGTGAATTAGGAATAAAGGGAGCTCAGGTAAAATTCCTGGGCAAGGGAATTCAATTAGATGTCTCTGAAGATGTTCTGGGAAGAGTATTCGACGGATGGGGAAGACCCCGCGATGGAGGGGCAAAAATAATCCCCGAACAAAGACTGGATATACAGGGAAAACCAATTAACCCTGAGTCGCGGGCTTATCCAATAGAATTTATTCAGACAGGAATATCAGTTATTGATGGGCTAAACACACTCTCCAGAGGACAGAAATTACCTATTTTCTCTGGAGCAGGCCTGCCTCATATCCAACTGGCAGCTCAAATTGTCCGACAAGCCAAAGTTTTAGGGAAAGAAGAGGAATTTGGCATTGTTTTCGCTGCTATGGGAATAACCTTTGAAGAGGCAAATTTCTTTGTCTCTGATTTTGAGACTAGTGGTGCCATTGAGAAGACCACCCTTTTTCTCAATCTGGCTGATGACCCGGTAATCGAAAGAATTTCTACACCCAGAATGGCTTTAACCTGTGCCGAATATCTTGCTTTTGAAAAAGGAATGCATATCCTGGTTATCTTAATCGATATGACTAATTATGCAGAAGCACTGCGTGAACTTTCTGCCGCTAGACGAGAGGTTCCTGGAAGAAGAGGATACCCTGGCTATCTTTACACGGACCTGGCTAGTATCTACGAGCGAGCTGGCAGAATCAAAGAAAAAAATGGCTCTATTACCTTGATTCCCATCCTTACCATGCCTGATGATGACAAGACCCATCCTATACCCGATCTTACCGGTTATATTACAGAAGGACAGATAATACTGCAAAGAGACCTTCATCAAAAGGGAATCTATCCCCCTATCAATGTCCTTCCTTCTCTATCTCGTTTGATGGATGAGGCGGTAGGGGAAGAAAAAACACGAGAAGATCATCGCGAACTCTCTAATCAGCTTTACGCCTGCTATGCTCAGGGAATGGAAATCAGGGAGTTAGCTTTAGTTATGGGTGAAGCCACCCTCAGTGATATGGATAAAAAATATCTTCACTTTGCAAATGAGTTTGAGCGAGATTTTGTCTCCCAGAAACAAAAAGAAGACCGACAAATTAAAGAGACTCTAGGTATTGGATGGAAACTTCTTAAAATGATTCCCACTCCAGAGCTGAAAAGAGTAAGGGATGAGTTTATAGAAAAATACGGGAAATAAAGAAATGCCTCAAGTTTTGCAAGTTAATCCCACACGGATGGAGCTCTTAAAGCAGAAGCAAAGGCTGGTTATGGCTCAGAGAGCTCACGACCTTCTAGAAGATAAAAGAGATGAGTTAATCCAGCAATTTCTTCCTTTAGTCAAAGAAGTACGAGAGGAGCAAAAAAAAGTAGCGGCAAACTTGAGGCAAATTTATGCTGATTTTCAAATAGCCACTATGCTTAACTGGAAAAGAGAAATAGAAGAAGCTCTTATGTGGGCCCCAATGAAGATAGATTTAGAGGTTCTTGGAGAAGGTCGCCTTAATACCCCTCAGTTTAAGCTAGTAACTAAAAAAGACCCTCTATGTTATGGTTTTTACGGTACTAACTGGAAGCTTGACTTTGCTTTAAGAGCGTTTTTAAATATTCTACCTTCCTTGGTTCATCTAGCCTGTAAGGAAGAAGAGGTAAGAAGATTAGCTAAGGAGATTGAACGCACCAGAAGAAGAGTAAATGCTCTGGAATATATCTTTATTCCTCGCGTAAAAGAAGCGGTAAAGTATATCACCATGAAACTAGAAGAAAGAGAAAGGGCTCACATTATAAATCTGATAAAGATAAAGGAGATAATGGGAAGATAAAAATCGTTGCTCGTTGCTCGTACCCCCTCGCCTTAATCTCTCCCCACAGGGGAGAGGAAAACGAAATACCATTCACCATTAGTACTGTTTATACCACTCTACTCCTTTTTTCTCCAAATCGAGATTAGGATATCCTTCGAACCTCTTGTGCTCAAAATAGGGAGTAGCTTTTTGAAAGACTTGATGCAGACGCTTGAAGTTGTTCACTCCGCTAGTAGTTAGCCATTCCTCCATAGCTTCTTTATGTGGATAGTATTTAGCGCAGCCTTGCCAGATAGCCCTTCCTCCAAGAAAACCAGAAGCACCTGACTCGGTGGCTATTCTTACGTTTTCTACAAATTCATCTATCTCTACCCCTGCTGACAATATAACCCAGGGAACACCGGCAAGGCTTGTTACCTCCCGACAAAGATCCTTGATTTCCGATAGACCATAGAGAGACTCTCTTTTCACTCCATCGAATTCTCCCTGAGCATACTCTTTAGTAAATTTTAGATTAGCAGGAAACTCCACTTTGAGAATGTCAACTCCGTATTCGGACTTAGAAAATTCCTCTACATAGTCTTTAACTATTTTGGGTTTTCGTCGGGCAAAGATAGCGTTTTCTTTCGTCTCATCAGGGAGGAAAGGATAGTTCACAAGCTCCAAAACATAAGGAATATCATATTCCTGACAGGCTATACCTACCTCTCTTATTAGATTCTTTTGATGTTCTACTACCTCAGGAGTAGCATCTCCTCTATAGTAAATAAGAAGCTTCACCCCATCTGCTCCGGCTTGCTTTATTTTATCTACTCCCCAGCCTGAGATCAAACTCGATTTTATTTCCTTACCACTTTTGCCTGCCTTTTCTCCTCCTGTTTCTTCGTCGCAGAGAAGAAGACCTACTTCTCTAGGAAAATACTTTATAGCATTAGGATAGCCATAAACAGGATCAATAAGAGTAGCGCTAGAATATGGAGCTAGGGTTTTAACCACAATTTTCTTAAATTCAGCTAAATCCTCATATCCTACTTCATCAGCTTCTTTAGAAAGTGCCTTAGCCAACATTCGCTTTAGAGAACCTCTTTGATCAATGGCCATCATCCGAAATCTACCAGTATCATCAGCTAACATCTTTAAACCACGCATTTTGCCTGCAGAGATACATACTTTTTTCATCTACTTCTCTCCTCCTTTTTTTCTCAACATTTCCTCTACTTCCCTCAACGAGGGAGCACCTTCCATGGGACCTTTCTTGGTTACCGCTAGAGCTCCCACGGCATTAGCAAATCTAGCTACCTTCTCCAAAGGCCATCCCTGGAGAATCCCCACTATAAAACCAGCATCAAAACAGTCACCGGCTCCAGTAGGGTCTATCTCTTCTACAGAGAAAGAAGGCGCTTTCAGTTTATCTTTCTTTGTATAGATCCACGAGCCTTCCCTGCCCCGTTTAAGAGCTACTATAGACGGTCCATATTCAAGTAGCCTTTGGGAGGCTCTATCTGCATCTTCTATTCCCGTTAACATCCTGGCTTCTTCTCCGCTGGGAAGAACAATTTCACAAGAAGAAAGAATAGGCTCTGAGATTTCTCTAATCTTTCCTATATCCAATAGTTCCGGACGAAGATTAGGATCAAAGCTAATTTTCCCTCCCGACTCTTTTACTATTTCGGCTGCTTTGTAACAAGCCTTGCGCCAGGCCTCATTTACGGAAAGACTTGAGCCCATTATATGAAGATACTTTACTTTTGACAAATAGCTAGAGTCAAACTGGCCATCACTAATTTTTCCTGAGGCAGCACGAGAAATATGATAAATGAATTTACGAGTTCCATCACCCGAGTAAGCGACAAAGGCCACACCTGTCGTACAGTCAGGAAGAAGTTGAATATGAGTAGTATCAACCCCGTCTTCTTTTAACCTCTTAACAATTAATCTTCCAAAATCATCTTTTCCCACACTACCAATAAAACCACACGGGATGCCTAGTCTGGCTACAGTATCAATAAAAATGGCCGGAGCTCCACTAGGGAAAGGGCCAACAAAAGTTCCCGCTACACCGAGCGGCTCATCCACCCTTTCCCTCATAATCTCTACCAGCAGTTCTCCCATGGAGACTACCAACATATCCAAGTTTTTCCCCTCTTTAAATTTTAAATCATTATAGGCAATTTTTTCTGAAGGTCAAATCTTTTCCTCTATATTTTCTCTATCTCTTTTTTTATTAATTTTGCTGCCCGCAGAGCAGCGCCAAAGCCTCCCATCCTTTCTTTGCCCGCCTTCAATGCTTTCTTCTTTTTCTCAGGATGAATAAGAACTGAATAAACTTCTTTAGCTACAGCTTCTCCTCTAGTCTCCACTATAGATACAGCTCCCCCCAGAAGAAGTCTTTGAATATGCAAAAATTTCCTGGTTATCTGGGGACCCTTACCGGGGAAGCTCACCACTGGTTTACCTAAACCAACTGCTTGCTCATTCCCCATCCCCGAAAGACCGATGATCACCTCTGAAGAATAAAGTACATCACCAAATTTTCCCTGAATTATTTTAATCTGACTTCCTTCAGAAGAAATTAAGTGAGCTATTATGCCCCTTTTCTTTTCTGCCGACGTGCTATCCTTCAATGTCCAACTATCCCCTTGAGATGCTGCCATACTCAACTTATCAAGACTAAGAGAGGGAGCTAAGGCCAGGAGAAAATCTACTTTTTTGGAAAGAGAAGATTTAGAGAAGAAAAATCTTTTATTAATGACTGTTACTGCATCCAGAATAACAGGCAGATTATGGTAAGCCTCTTTTTTACTCCCGGGAAGAATTCCTACTACGTATTCACCAGGCTTTATACCAAAATTTTCACCGCTCATCTCTAAACAATCCATCATTACATTTCCTATATACCTAGCTTTTATACCAAAATTCTTGAGTGAGGAGGTGGTGAGTTTATCTCGCGGCAGAACCAACTTGCAAAGGCGCCTCATTAACAACTTTTCTATTCTATAGTGCTCTTTAAATTTTCGGGTATAGCTTGACTTAGCTGTAGGTAAAAAAATAATGGGTTTTTTAACAAATAAAGCGGAAAGCAGAACCAGGAAAACATCCCCCACACAGACGACGACATTGGATATAGTTCGCTCGGCTCTCAAAGTATCTATCTGCCGCTTGAATATTCTTAACCAACCTGAAGCTATATCTTTGACTAACCAGAGGAGACTAAACCCTGCAAAACCGCTGCTGGGCATGAGCTTTCGGGGTCCAATAATCTTTATATCTACTTTATCATAAGCCCTCCCTTCCCCTACTAAAGGCAAGGCTCTAATGCTCAAATAAGGGCACTGCCCAAGAAGCTTCTTTATAATAGTGGCAGCAATAAGATCCTCCGCATGCCCATTAGAGAGAAAGAGAACCCTTCTTTTTTTATTAGGGCGAGTTAAGGACACGAGAATTACTTCCTTTTCTTAAGAGCTTTTCTGATTCCATTCATATAGGAATGTTGTGAGATTATCTTCATAAAAAAGTTAAGAAGCAAATAATGCTCCTGTTTTTCGAGATAAAAAAGTAGCTTTTGTGCCCAATTTGTATTTATCCAATTACCTATCGTTAAGAGACGATCCAAAAAGAAAAAAGGAAAACTAATCTGAGTCATACATTTGACACTAAAGGTAGAATGCTTCTTATAAAAAATGACCGCTGTACGCCCCCGTGCTTCCTCTTTGGCACATATCTTTGGTAAATCTGCCAAATAAAGTTCTTTTTGATAATGATATCCAAGAGCCTTTTTATTAGTTTTCACCTTTAGGCCCAGCTTCCTTAGCCTCTCACCCATTTCTAAATCTTCCCAGCCGTACTCGGTGAAATCCTCATCGAATGGACCCACTTTTGATAAATGGACCTTCCTTACCGATGTATTCCCTGTAGCAAAAAAAGCAGTAGAGATATCGGTTAACTTCATTTTTTTCTCAGCTAGATTTTCAATCTCTGGTGTATTTATTACTAAACCTCGCACCACTATTTGTTCATACTTTTGGTGATAACGCAAATGTTCTTCAACAAAATGGGAATCGACAAGAATGTCGCTATCAATGAAGATGATAATCTCACCCTTTGCTTGTCTTAGCCCATAATTTCTGGCTGCTGCTGGTCCTTTTTTATCCTGCCTGAAATATCTTAAGATACAAGGAGCACTTAGCCCTTTAACCATTCTCTCTGTCCCATCTGTAGAACCATCATCAACAATTATGATTTCGTAGGTATTTCGTGGATAAGTCTGAGTAAATAAAGTATTGAGAACTCTTTTGAGTATATTTTTTCGATTATAAGTGGGAATTATTATGCTTGCTTCCACAGTTAAATCCTGGATATTAATGGAAAATTACGTTCCCAATTAGCTATTGAAGGAGATATCTTCTAATTTAAACTGACTTTTATATAGCTTGGCATACACCCCACCTCTAGCTAGAAGCTCCTGGTGAGTACCAACTTCTTCGATTTTTCTTTTATTAAGTACCACAATCTCATCTGCATTCTGAATGGTGGATAGTCGATGGGCAATAGTGATAGTACTTCTATCCTGCATTAACCATTCCAGGGCCTGTTGTATCAGTGACTCGGCCTGGGCATCCACAGCAGAAGTAGCCTCATCGAAGATGAGTATAGGAGGATCCTTCAAAATGGCTCTGGCAATGGCAATACGCTGTCTTTCTCCTCCTGAGAGTTTCAGCCCCCGCTCACCCACCTCGGTCTCATATCCATCTGGCTGCTTCATAATAAAGTCATGAGCATTGGCTTTTTTGGCCGTCTGAATAATTTCCTCATCAGAAGCTTCCATTCTACCATAGGCAATATTATCTCTGATACTTCCGTTAAAAAGAATAGCCTGCTGGCTTACGATACCTATTTGTTTTCTAAGGCTGGCTAATTTTACTTTTTTAATATCATATCCATCTATAGTAATAGTCCCTGATAAAGGCTCGTAAAAGCGGGGAATAAGACTAACTAAACTGGTTTTGCCAGCACCACTTGGCCCCACCAGAGCTATCCTTTCACCGGGTCTCACTTCTAAATTAATCTCTTCTAAAACTAATTTTTTCTCGCTATAACCAAAGTAAACATCTTTAAACTCTATATAGCCTTTTACTCGGGGAACCCCTACTGCTCCAGGTACTTCTTTTATCTCAGGTTGAACCTCCAGGACTTCAAAAATTCTCTCCGCAGAAGCCAATCCCTGCTGGTAAATACCAAAAGCTTGACTTATTTGAGTTAAAGGATAAATTGCCAGAGCAATATACCCTAAAAAAGTAATCAATTCTCCGGTAGTTAACACTCCTCTTATTACTTCTCTACCTCCATACCAGAGGATACCGCTCAGTCCTATAAGGGTTAACATTTCCATAAGGGGTGCAAGAGCAGCGATGAGACGAGTTCTCTTAACTGACAATCGAAGGGTTCTCATGGTCTCATCTTTAAATCTTTTAATCTCCCGTTTTTCCCTGCCAAAGGATTTTATTACTTCAATCCCCCCTATCGTTTCCTGCAGAATTGAAGAAATATTGGCTATTTTAATCTGAATCGAGCTGCTAAATCCCCTTATCCACTTACCAAATTTGTTAGCTGTGAAAGCAAGAATGGGAACGATAGCTAAAGTAAAAAGAGATAGGCGCCAATGAATATAGAGAATTAAACCAAGAACACCTATTAACATAAGAGAGTTGGTAACAAAAACAACGGCAGTATTGATTATGGCATTTTGAAGCTGATCTACATCATGTACGACCCGAGATATAATTTCCCCTGTACGTCTCTTTCTGTAAAAATTTAAAGAAAGACGCTGTAAGTGCTCATAAACCTGATTGCGCACATCGGTAATTACCTTATAACCCACAAGAGACATTAAATAATTCTGTCCGTAAGAAAATAGACCCTTAAAGGCAACCAATGCCACTATCCCCAGAGCAATCATAGTTAATAACTTAATGCTTTTTTCTCCCAGAATAACCGAATCAATCAAATTCTTTCCAATAAGCCAGGGGATGGCCAGAGTAGCCAAAGTGGTAAATACGGTACAGACTACAGTGAATATTAAAAGAATCCGATAAGGCTTAAAATAACCTAATAAACGGTGCGATGTACTCATCAAAATCTGCTCCTTGCTAAAAATTGGCTATATAACTCTTCATATTTATTGAAAATATTTGCCCAGAGAAAGCGGCGAGCAAAAGCTTGAATTTCATCTTTCTTTAACCTGCCTTCTCCTCTTTCGATTTTTTGCTTAAGATCCTTTCCTCCCCGAAAAATAATTATTCCTGGAAAAGATTCATAAAAATGTCTTATTCCTGGAAGCCACTGAGGAATAAATACAGGCACACCTGCCGCCAGAGCTTCAAGAATCACTAAGCCAAAAGCCTCGTTGCGGGAAAAAACCAAAAGATAAGAAAAGAGAGGGTAAATCTTCTCTATTCTTTCTTGATAGCCCAAAAAGATTACCTCTTTCTCCAACTTCAACTTTCTCACTAATTTCTCCAGGCGAGGGCGAAGGGGGCCTTCTCCTACTATTAAGAGCCGGCGGGCAAATCTATATCTAGCTTGAGTTTTAATAGCCCAGACGATATTCTTTTGTTTAACTAACCTACCTACCAACCCCACTACTTTACCATTATCTCTTTTTAAAGAAGAAGCATTAAAAAACTTCTCTTCCACTCCATTGGGAACAATTGTTAATTGTTTCTCCTTAACTCCTCCTTGAAGGAAATATTCCTTTTCTTTCTCATTAAGTACAATTACACAATCTACTCTCTTTAAAAATTTAGAGGCCAGTCGGTAGTTAAGGTAAATGGGATAAAAAGCATCGTAACCATGACAGGTGAAAATGACAGGCTTTTGAGGCACGTATTTCTTTACCAGATAAGCCATCTCTGCTGAGGCGTGAACCTGGATGATATCAGCTTCACCTGCCCCAACTGAGACTACTTCTCTTAAGGCAGCGATTGAGCTCAAAAATTTAAGTGTTCTCCAATTCTTTATTCGGTAAACTTTTACCGAACCTGGGACCTTCTTTAATCCCTCACCTTCAGGCGAAGCAAGAGAAACCTGATGTCCCCTTTCCAGAGCCTGGGAAGTTAAATTAAGAATACATCTTTCTGTTCCTCCCAGACCCATATAAGGTGTAAAATGGAGAATATGCATTTTTTAACGCCTCAAACTGGAAAACTTCTCACTATAAACAATTATCCCTACTAATAACCAGAAAATCGGTCCCATCTGCATTGAATATAGTACACAATCTACCTGGTTATGTATTAGAATTCCTACCAGGGCAGAAAAACTGGCTACAGCAATCATTCTGGCAAAACCAGTGGAAGATTTTATTAACCGAACTCCTTTCCATAAAGTAAAAAAAACTATACCTGCAAAGCTAAGCAATGCCCCCAATCCAGCTTCAGCCCATATATGAAAAAAGATATTATGGGCAAAGGAAGGATTAAGGATACTGGCTCCTTCTACCATATACTTTGTATAAATAAAAGGATAATTACCCACCCCTATCCCTATTATAGGATGAGCCTTGACCATATTCCAGGTAGACCTCCAGATATAAACCCTTTCGCTGCTGAAAAGAGAGGGTAAGTTAACCAGAGAACTTAAGCGGTGGAATACAGAGGGGATGCTCACCATTAAAATACCTGTAACAATCATCACAATGATGATCTTAAACCGAGCTTTTCTCTCCCAAAGCCCATAAGTAATCAGAGCTCCTGCAGCTCCTAACCAAGCTCCGCGAGAAAAAGAGAAAATTAAAGCCAGGCTCATCACCAGAAAACCCAGCCCCATCAACAATCTCCTCTTCCAAGCAGCATGTATGAAATAAGCAAACGTCCATACCATTGAAAAAAGCATTACTTCTCCCAGGCCATTATAATGAGTAAAAAAAGTGCTTGCTCGATTCTGAAAGCCAAAGTCTATAAAATAAGTAGTCAAAGCATAAATACTGGAAAAGATAGCTGATATAATAAGGATCTTAATCAAAAGATCTAAAAAATTCTTTCGAGTAATGATGTAATCCACTTCTAAAAAAACTACGTAGATCATAAAACTAAGGGAGGCTACTGAAACAAGGGTAACTAGCTTCCTCTGAGCGTTGATTATGGAAATAAGGCAGGTAAGGACGAAAATACTCCCCAGGATAAGGATGATATTTTTCTCCAATTTTCCATGTTTTCTAGCTATTCCTCCTGCCAAAAGTAAAGGCAAGCCCCCTGCTGCTGAACCAAGCGGTATTCCTCCGAATATTAAAATCCAACCTATTTTGGTCAAAAAGGATAATGAATATTTTTTTCTCATACCACTCCTATTTCAAGAATAATATTGGCTGCCTTGTCAGCGGCTCCCTTTTCACCAGCTATTTTTCTAAGTTCTTTTCTCATCCTGGCAAGTCTATGGGGATCCTTCAATAATTTTATTACTTCTTTTGCCACATCTTCAGCTTCAATCACTCCTCTTATTTCAGGTATAATTTCTCTCTCCGCTCGTATATTGGGTATAGCTGTAAACTTGATATGCTTAGCATACCTTTTTACTATCCACCTTTTAATAAAAGCTCCGAATAATGGCAGTCTGCCCACCAGTCCTGCCAGGCCCTCAAGAGGTATCGCCTCTGGCTTGTTCAAAGGAACGGTTACCAGCATAGGAATACCCAGATAGGCTGCTTCTAGTGTATGGGTACCGGGGATAGTAATAATCAGATGAGAGACGTTTAAAGCCTCATATTGCCTTCCTTCAACTACCAATACCTCTAAATCTGACTCAGTGATC
This sequence comes from Clostridia bacterium, assembly GCA_030610745.1. Classification (GTDB taxonomy): domain Bacteria; phylum Aerophobota; class Aerophobia; order Aerophobales; family AE-B3A; genus JAUWRC01. Next base: position 3,835 of record JAUWRC010000018.1, on the reverse strand, counting down.
AATTTCCATTTCTCATTCTCCTTCTTTAGCTTAACCTTTGCCCCCTGAAATACTTTACTTACTTCACTCTCGTCCAGACTCACTAGCTCCTCTCTTGAAACGAAAGGAGAAAGGGCTAAAAGAAATTGGGTCTTGGGAAGCTCTTTCTTGATTAGCTGGGCAGCCCTTAAAAAAAAGGGAGTCATATATCTTACCATCTCTGGCCTGCTTCCGGGAAAAATAGAGATAATGAAATTACCCGAATCAAGTCCCCAATAGCTGTATGCCTCTTCTCTGGACATTCCCAATTTAACTGCCTCCACGGTTAAATCTCCTACCACGAAAACTCTGTTTTCTCGGGCTCCCTTAGCTATAAACTTCTCTTTTACAGCTTGACTCTGCACCATAAATTTCTTAAAATATCTCTTCCATCTTGGTTTCTGCATATAGGCTACTGCAGGAATGCCCAGACGCCGGGAAAGAACTAGCGCATGGAACGGATCCCCTCCCAAAAAGACAACAACTCCTCTTTCTACCCCCCGGAAGGAAGAAGGCCTGATACCTAAGAAAAGGTATTTTAAATATTGGGACGGCCCCACTACAGTATCTACCTCTGGAAAGTTTTCTACTACCTGCCTTTCCATCCCACTGGCATATTGACAGGGAGGTATAACCACGATAATTATTACTTTCTTTTGCTTCTCTTTTAATTTCTCTACCGTTGGCTTTACCCAGCCAACCAACTCCCCTGGACTATTTGCCATTATAAAAATATGCATCTTAATAACTAAAAATTTAAAGCGCAAAGCTAAAAACCATAATTCAAAATTCAAAACTTTTGAACTTTACGCTATGGTTTTGCATTTTTCGCTTTACGTTTTACGCTTTCCCCTCCCTTACATTTGTAATTTCTTTGCCAGCCAATTGTACCTAATTCCTACCGCTCTCTGAGGACAAAATTCCTGACAGCAGAAACATTTAATGCATTTTTTTCTATCAATAATAGGATAATCCTTACCCATAACTATCGCTCTTGTAGGACAACGCTCAAGGCATACCCCGCACTTGGTACACTTATCTTTCTCTATAACAGGCTCAATTTTTAAAAACCAAGAAGCTAAATGTTTAAAAATAAATAGAACAAAACCCGGCACTCTCTTCAGTAAAACATTAATACTTGAAGCCAGTTTATAATCCCCTATTCTGATCTCATCTAAATTATTCCCTCGAATTTCTATTTCATCGAGCCTTCCCTCCCCCAGCCCCCTTTCGGCAGCTACCCTGGTAATATCTATATCAAAAGGGTTATAACCAATAATGTAAGAGGCAATTGCATCAAGAGCCACAAAATCTGTGCTGGCCAAGACCACTCCAATTTTGCGGGGAGAGCCAGCCGCTGGCCCATCCCCTTCCATCCCCACAATCCCATCCATAACAGCAAGACCCGGTTTAATTATAGAAAAAATGTCTACCATTAACCTGGCAAAATCCTCTGGCCGAGGAGCTAATCGGTGAAGCTCTTTTTTGCGAAAACCAGGGATACAGCCATATAAATTTTTGATTGCTCCTGTAAAAAGGGTAAAATTATGCGTCTTTAACTTGGGAAGAGAAATGATTACATCTGAATTTAAAACCTCACCGGCTAAATGTAGAATTGGCACTTTTTTATTTTGAGAATTATCAATTTCTTCTACTCTTTGAAAATTGATAACTCTGGCCCCTTCTTCTTCAGCTGCTTTCTTAAGGCCGGTTACACGCCAGAGTTTTGCCATACTTTGATAAGCAACCCCCGAGGAGTCACCAACCAGAACCTCTCCTCCTACTTCTTTAACTGCCCTAATCACTGATCTAAGAAGAGCTGGGTGAGTGGTCACTGCTTTTTCCGGAGGATCGGCATTTAACATATTTACTTTGAGCAAGACCTTTTGGCCCGTTTTTATAATCTTATCTAAACCACCTATTAATTTAAGACTTTCTCTAACCGCCCTATCTACTTTTCCTTGCTCATAACTCTCGCACTTTACTACCGAAACAGCACTCAAATCTCCCCCTCACCAGAATTGACCGTCTCTATAACAATCTTTGCTGCTCGATCTACTGCCCCTGGCCTGCCCAGTTTTTGAGCTACTTTTCTTAACTCAATTCTTATTTGCTCCAACTTTTCTTTGCTTTGGAGCAGGTCTAATGCTGTATTGGCCAGACGATTTGCTGTAAGTTTAAATCCTACCAGCTCAGGAACTATTCTTTTTCTGGCTACAATATTGGGAAGCCCTATATAAGGTAATTTTATCAAAATTTGTCCTATCAGCCAGGTGCTAAGTGAGGTTTTATAAACAATAATCATGGGAGTACCCAAAAGGCTTGCTTCTAAAGTAGCCGTACCAGAAGTGATAATAAGTAAATCAGAAATATTCATAAGATTATAAGAATCGCCAGAGACAAATTTGATGGGAATTTTGCTCTCCCTAACAATTCTGGCAATTTTATCGCGGAAAACAGACGAGGCTTCCGCCAGCAAAAATTGAACACCCTTAAGCTTTTTATCTAATTTACTAGCTGCTTTTAGCATAAGGGGCAAGAGTCTTGTTATCTCATGGCCTCGGCTTCCAGGAAAAAGGCCAATTATGGGCCTCTCCCCATCAAGACTGAACTCCTGCAAAGTTTCTTCTTTGCTCATACTGGGCTTAACCAAACCCACCAAAGGATATCCGACAAAACTTACATTTGCTCCTGCCTTTCTATAGACCTCAGCCTCAAAGGAAAAAATAGCAATAATTCTGGTAATATTTCTGGCCGCTCTTTTGATCTGCCAATCGTTCCAGGCCCAGAGAGGCGGAACGATATAATAAAGGGTAGGGATAGCTAATTTTTTTGCCCATCGGGCCAGCCTCAAATTGAAATCACGACTGTCCACCAATATCACTAAATCAGGACGCTCTTCTTTGAGGAGTCTTTTAACTTTTGAGGCTATCTTCAAAAAAGAGGAATAATATTTAACTCCTTCAATAACACCTACTGTCCCCATATGTACGGTTTTAGCTCTTATCTCTACCCCTGCTCGCTCCATCTTTTCCCCACCAATACCGACAAACTCAACGCGGGGATCAATCTTTTTTACAGCCTGAACTAAATTGGCAGCGTGAAGGTCGCCTGAAACCTCTGTCACAGAAACCATAATTTTTCGATTGAGCATAAAATACACCTCGCCACATTCAGCAAAGGGCTCAAGGAGTAGCGGTGCCATTTATGGCACAATAAAAGTTGTAAGTCTTAAGCTATAAGTTGTAAGTGATAAGAGAAAGGATGCTTTTCCCTCTTTAAAGAATTTATAGCTTATATAGTTCATAGTTATGAGTTCGTAGTTCATTGATTAAGATTTCTTAACTTCTTCCTGACTCTGAACTGTCTTTTCTGACTACGAACTATGAACTACGAACAACGAACTAAATATGGCTTACAGCTAGGAAAGTCGGATAAATCCGACCGCTACTTCTTGCATCTCGTATTGCTTACAGCTTAAGGCTTACAGCTTTTTCACGAAGTACGATGTACTATGTACTATTTTTGGGTCGCGAGCAACGAGCAACGAGTTATCGATTAGCCTCGTTCCCCCTATATTCACGGCAAGGAGAGCAAGAACTTCTCCCTCTATCTTTTCTACCTTCTCTAAGGTTTTGGGATTAACCACAGCCACATAATCTATTTTTGCCAGAGGCTCATCTTCTATCAAATCTCTCATTTCAGTCGCAAGAGCTAAGGGATCCTTCTGCCCCTCTCCAACCCACTCTTTTGCTCTCTTAAGTGCTTTATAAAGCACAGCAGCTGCTTTTCTCTCTTTTTTATTAAGATAAGAGTT
>JAUWRC010000028.1 GCA_030610745.1 Clostridia bacterium | reverse complement strand
TCTGTGCTCCAATAGCAGCAGGAAAGCCGTAACCCATCGTTCCCAGCCCTCCCGAAGAGATGAAAGTTCGAGGCTTGGTATATTGATAGAATTGAGCAGCCCACATCTGATTCTGCCCCACCTCGGTAGTAATAATTGCCTCCCCTTTGGTCACTTCATATATTTTTTCTACTACATACTGAGGCTTTAGATCCCCGCCCATTTCGTATTTCAGAGGATATTTTTCTTTCCACTCTTTGATTTTGGCGTGCCATTTCTCTCTTTTTTTACCCTCTTTAACGAGGAGAATAAGTTGGGAAAGAATATCTTTAGCATCACCCACTATAGGAATGTCTACTCTCACGTTCTTGCTAATGGCGGTAGGATCGATGTCTATGTGGATTATTTTGGCATAAGGGGCAAACTCGGAAATTTTACCTGTTATCCGATCGTCAAATCTCGCTCCTACAGCAATAATTAAATCTGTTTCACTAATTGCATAATTGGCATAACGGGTCCCATGCATTCCCAGCATCCCTAGAGAAAGCTCGTTATTTTCAGGAAAAACTCCTAATCCCATAAGAGTGGTAGTTATTGGAATCTGAGTCTGGCAAGCAAATTGAGTTAGTTCAGCTGATGCTTCAGAACTGATTATCCCTCCTCCAGCATAAATAACGGGTTTCTCAGATTTATCTATGGCCAGAGCAGCCCTTTTAATCTGTCTGGGATTTCCCTTATGAGTAGGATTATAGCTTCTAATTTTAGCCTCCCGGGGATAGGGAACTTTGGTTTCTGCCATTAAAACATCCTTGGGAAGATCCACTAAGACGGGGCCTGGCCTACCTGTACTGGCAACATAAAAAGCTTCTTTCAAGATAGAAGGCAGCTCGTCTACTTGCTTCACTAAATAGTTGTATTTGGTAATGGAGTAAGTTATTCCTGTTATATTAGCTTCCTGGAAAGCATCATTGCCAATCATGGAAGTAGGAACTTGTCCAGTAAAGGCAATTATAGGAATGGAGTCCATATAAGCAGTAGCAATTCCTGTAACCAGGTTTGTCGCTCCCGGCCCTGAGGTAGCCATGCATACTCCTACTTTCCCTGTGGCTCTAGCATATCCATCTGCTGCATGAGCGGCTCCTTGCTCATGGCGAACTAAAATATGTTTGATTTTTTTTGTCTCGTAAAGAACATCATAAAGAGGAATCATTGCTCCCCCTGGAAATCCAAATACAGTCCTCACTCCTTCTTTTAACAAAGCCTCTACTACTATTTGAGCTCCACTTCTCTTCACTTTTTTCCTCCACAGCAATACTTGTATTTTTTCCCACTTCCACAGGGACAGGGATCATTGCGTCCAATTCTTAGTTTTTTCCTTTGATAAGGAATATGCCCTTTTTGAACTTGGTTGAGATTGCCGGGTTCCCTTCTTTGAGCAGCTCCTACCAGAGCTGGCTGACCAGCTTGAGGACTCCCTACTAAGACCCTTTCTAAAGAAGGCTCCTTTACAATCTCTACCTTAAATATAAACTCAGAAACTCCTTCTTTGATTCGAGCGGTTAAACTTTCAAACATTTCATAAGCTTCTCTTTTATATTCAATCAAGGGATCTCTTTGTCCGTAGCCTCTGAGACCAATCCCCTCTTTTAGGCTATCCATGCTATAGAGATGGTCTTTCCATCGAGAATCTATAATATGTAGAAGAACCATCTTTTCCAGCTTACGCATCAACTCCTCTCCGAGCCTCTCTTCCTTCCTTGCATAGGCCTTTTTTACCTCTTCGGTTATTACATTCTTTAATTCTTCCTGTTTATAAATGCCCTTCAAAGAATCATAGAATAAAATAATAGGAAAAAGCTGACCCAGCTTCTTAATTAGACCTCTGACATCCCATTCCTCGGGCCTGATTTTCTCCTCAGCATATGAGGAAACTAATCCATCAACAGCATCCTCTATCATCCCTAAGATAGCTTCTTTTAAATTTTTTCCTTCCAAAACCAGCTTTCTCTCCCTGTAAATTACCTCCCTTTGCTTATTCATCACATCATCGTATTCCAGAAGATGCTTTCTCATGTCAAAGTTTCTTCTCTCCACTTGCTGCTGTGCTCTCTCTAAGGCTCTGGTTACCCAGGGATGCTCAATAGGCTGATCCTCAGGAATCCTCAACTTCTGCATAATGGAGCCAATTCTCTCCGAACCAAAGATACGCATCAATTCATCTTTAAGAGAAACATAAAACTGAGCAGCGCCGGGGGATCCCTGTCGGCCACTTCTTCCTCGAAGCTGATTATCAATTCTACGCGACTCATGACGCTCAGTACCGATAACGAACAGTCCCCCTATATCCTGTACTCCTTCCCCTAATTTAATATCTGTTCCCCTCCCGGCCATATTAGTAGCTATGGTTACCGCTCGCCTCTGCCCTGCCTCTGCTACAATTTGAGCTTCTTTCTCGTGCCATTTAGCGTTGAGAACAGTGTGGGGAATTCCCTTTTCTTTAAGTATCTTGCTCAGGCTTTCAGATTTCTCTACAGATCGAGTTCCCACCAGAACAGGTCTTTCTTCCTTGTAAAATTTCTCTATTTCTTTTGTTACGGCCCGAAACTTTGCTCTTTCTGTTTGATAGACTTTATCAGAGGACTCTTCTCGAATAACAGGCCGGTGAGTGGGAATAACAACTACATCAAGGTTATAAATCTTCTTGAATTCATCCGCTTCTGTGGCACCTGTGCCTGTCATACCCGCTAATCTGGCGTACATTCTAAAATAATTCTGCAAGGTAATAGTAGCCAGAGTCTGACTCTCACTCTTTATAGCTACTTTCTCCTTTGCCTCTATTGCCTGATGTAATCCATCACTCCAGCGCCTGCCAGGCATTAATCTTCCTGTAAATTCATCTATTATCACTATTTCTTTGCCGTCCTTACCATCTTTCACCAGGTAATCTTTATCTCGCTCGTAAAGTTCGTGAGCTCGAAGGGCCTGAGTAATATGGGTAGCTGGCTCGGCACCCCATTTAGGGTTAACCTGATAAATATCATCTACGCCTAATAGATTTTCTGCCTTAGCAATTCCCCTTTCGGTAAGAGCCACTGTATGGTCCTTCTCATCTATCTCATAGTCATAATTTTTATCTTCATCTTTACCTTCACTTTTTCCCTTTTTTAATCGAGGGGCTATTGCCTCAATCTGATAATAAAACTCAGTAGACTTTTCTACAGGTCCGGAAATGATAAGAGGGGTCCGAGCTTCATCAATTAAGATTGAATCAACCTCGTCTACAATAGCATAGTTAAATTCCCTTTGAACCTGCTCTTCTTTGCTAAGGGCCATATTGTCCCTGAGATAGTCAAAGCCAAACTCATTATTAGTACCGTAAGTAATGTCACATTGATAGGCCTCACGCCTCCTTGTAGAGTCCATCTGACTTTGAACAACTCCTACTGAAAGTCCCAAAAATTCATACACAGGCTCCATCCAATCTCTGTCCCTTCCGGCAAGGTAGTCGTTCATCGTAACTACATGCACCCCTTTACCACTTAAGGCGTTGAGGTAAGCAGGTAAAGTAGCAACTAATGTTTTTCCTTCTCCGTTAGCCATCTCAGCTATTTTCCCCTGATAAAGAACTATTCCTCCTATTAGCTGCTCATCATAATGCCGCAGGCCTATAGTTCTTCTAGCTGCTTCTCGAACCATAGCAAAAGCTTCCGGCAAAATAGAGTAAAGCACCTCATCCAACTCTTTTCTTTTTTCTTGAAGCTCAATCCTCGCTGCTTCTTTCTCGATTTCGGGAAGTTCGAAGATTTCCTTCTCCAGGCTATCAACCTCGGTAACGAGAGGCTTTATCTTACCCCTGAGCTCATCTGTCCTTCCTTGCAGCGTCTTGTCGGAAAGTCTAGTTATTTGCTTTTCCCACCCATTAATTTTATTTACCAGAGGCAGGAGCTTCTTAACATTCCTCTCTTGCTGGCTACCAAAAATTTTTATAAAAAGTTTACTAATCATAAGCTAATTCCCTCTAAAAGTTAAGGATTATTATACCATCTTTATCTATATAATCAAGAAGAAAAACTTCCCTCTATTTCCAAAAGTTTTCTTTTGATCTCCAATCCCGGTGAATATCCGCCCAGAGAGCCATCTTCTCTGACTACTCTATGACAGGGAATAATAATGAGAAAGGGATTGCGAGCTAGAGCCGCTCCTACAGCCCGGTATCCTTTAGTATGAATTTTTTCTGCTATCCATTTGTAAGAACGAACCTTTCCGCAAGGGATTTTTCGAGTAACCATCCATACTTTTTTGGCAAAAGGAAAGCAGTTATCCAGCTTTAAAGGATAATCTGAAAAATTTATCTTCTCTCCACGCCAGTAATTAATCAGGCCCTCCTCCAGACGTTCCAGAATAGGAGAAGAATTTGTTATTTTGCCTTTATTTGTCCCAGAAACATTCACCCCGGAAATCAAGGGGGATTCTTTTTTAAAGGAGCCCTCTTTTTTATGAAAGAGAGAAACTCTTACCAGTTTTTCACCCTCCGCTTCTGCCAGTACCCAGAAGGGCCCCAGCTTTATTTCTCGTGTCTCGTATCTAGTATCTCGTATTTTGTCAATTAAGTTCATTGTTCATGGTTCATGGTTCATGGTTCATGGTTCGTTGTTCATTGAACCTGTCAGCCTGCTTGAATCCCGGGAGATTGCCACGCCTGCCTTCGGGAGGCTCGCAATGACAAAAATGGAATTCTCAGCGCTTCCCACCCTATCCCTCCCCTTTCCCAACTATAAACTGCAAGAGCTACCCCTGTGCGATAAATCAAACCGCAAATGTTTGATAAATCAAACCGCTACTAGCTATACGTTTTTAAATATTCCAGGATTTTTCTGGCTCTTTTTTTCCCTATACCAGGAATCAGTTTCAGCTCCTCTGTATCCTTTATTGATCTGACTGATTTAAAATGGGTCAAAAGTAATTTCTTCGTTTTTTTTCCTATTCCAGGAATAGCATCCAGAGAAGAACTTCTAGTTTTCTTCCCCCTTGTTTTTCTGTGATAGGAGTGAGCAAATAGATGAGCCTCATCCCGTACCTCTTTTAAAAGTTTCAAACCAGCTGAATCCTGGGGAATATTCAGGGGAAGAGACCTGGAAGGAAGATAAACTTCCTCAAACTTCTTAGCCAATCCTACTAAAGGTATATAATCCAGGTTCAATTTCTTGGTTACCTTTAGACAGGAAGAGACCTGTCCCTTGCCTCCGTCTACGAGGATAAGTTGGGGAAGAGGCTGCTTTTCCTCCATGGACCTACGATAACGGCGGTCAAGAATTTCCGAGAGCATGGCAAAATCATTTACTCCGCGGACGGTTTTAATCTTAAATTTTCGATACTCTGATTTTTTTGCCTTTCCTTCTTTAAAAACCACTACCGAACCGACAGCCTCTTTTCCTTTAATGTTAGAGATATCAAATCCTTCAATGATTAGAGGTTTCTTTTTTAACTTCAGGTACTCCTTAAGCTGAAGGAGTGCTTTTCCCTTATCCTTCTCTTTTTCTTGCTGCAAAATAAGCCAGGCATTTTTTTTCGCTAACTGTATCAGTTTTAACTTCTCTCCTCTTTTGGGAACTCTCAGCTTAATCTTACTTTCTTGTTTTTCAGAAAGCCATCTCTTGATACTCGTGGATTCGGTAGGCTCATTTTGAAGTATTATCTGGGGAGGAACAAAGGAGACCCTGCTATAGTATTGTTTGAGAAAAAAGGTCATTATCTCTTTTTCTCTATTTCTCCCTTCTGCCTTAAGTAAAAAGTGTTTCTTGCCTATAACTTTTCCCTCTCGAATAAGGAAAACCACTACACAGGCCTCTTCATCATCAGAGGCAATAGCCACCAAGTCCCTATCCTCCTGGGGGAAGGAGGTCACCTTTTGAGTTTGGCTAATCCTATGAATAGCCCTGATAGAGTCTCTTAGTTTAGCTGCTCTTTCAAATTTTTCCCTCTGAGAGACCTCCTCCATTTCCCTCTCCAGGCGTCGAAGCAGAGTCCCATAATGTCCTCGAAGAAAAAGGACAGCTCCCTTAACTAAGGAAGAATACTCTTTCTTAGCGATATTTCCCACACAGGGGGCACTGCACTCTTTTATGTGATAGTTAAGGCAGGGCCTGGATCTGAGTTTAAACTTCCCCTTACATCTGCGTAAAGGGAAAAGGCGATGAATCAAAAGTAAAATTTTTTTAGCTGCCTTCACATTGGTATAGGGGCCAAAATAAAGAGAACCATCTTCTTTAGGATTTCGGGTTAAGAAAAGACACGCAAAGACCTCAGAGCTGCTAATCTTAATATAGGGGTAAGATTTATCGTCTCTAAGTTGAACATTATAGCGAGGGTGATGATGTTTTATTAAATTAGATTCTAAGAGAAAAGCCTCGGTTTCTGAATCAGTGACTGTCCACTCCAAATCTTTTATTTGGCAGACAAGAGACTCTATTCTGGGAGAGAAATTTGCCCTTTGAAAATAAGAGGATACTCTTTTCTTTAAAGAAAGAGCTTTACCTACATAGAGTACCTTTCCTTCTTTATCTTTTAAAAAATAGACCCCTGGTTTATCCGGCAGATGAGTCAGTTTTTTTTCTATTTCCAAAGCGTTTCCCCCCTCACCCGAAAAAGCACGATGTGCTTTTCCCCTCTCCCCTCAGGGGAGAGGGGACTATTTGTTATCCGCTAAACGCTATATGCTCTTTATAAGAAAGGTGAGGATTGTGTCTCCGTACTTTCTCTGTTTGATTATTTTCATATTTTTTCGAGTAAAGTTGACATTCTCATTGGGTGAGTGCTGAACTATGAACTCCGTTTTTTCTATGTTTGTCGCTTCAACTATATCCAATGTTTTATCCTGCATTCCTTTGTAATAGGGAGGAGCAATAAAGATAAAATCAAATTTTTCTTTCTTTAACAGAAAAGAAAGAAAAGTAAGGACATCTTTGCACCAAATCCTCGATTGAGAAAGAAGCCCCGAGGAAGTAAGGTTTTCTTTTATTATTTTTACTGAAGGAACATTTTTCTCTATAAAAACTGCTCTTTTTGCTCCTCTACTCAAAGCCTCAATTCCTACTGCTCCCGAGCCTGCATAAAGATCCAGAAAGCTAGCTCCTCTAATTTCATCGCCTATGATGTCAAAAAGAGATTTTCTCAGACGAGAAAGAAGAGGGCGAGTAGAGTTACTTCTTCGAGTCTTTATTTTCCTTCCTCTAAGCAGTCCTCCTGTAATTCTCATTGTTTTTTTCTTTTAAATACCTCACAAAAGGAATTCACAAAAAGAGTTTTTACTCTCTCCATTTTTATCTTTGAAGAAAGAACTCTGGCTAGAGAAGTGATTTTTTTCTCCTCTAGACCGCAAGGGTTAATCAAAGAAAAATAAGAAAGATCCGTGGTAACATTTAAGGCTAATCCGTGATAGGTTACCCACCTTTTTACTCCTATTCCAATACTGGCGAGCTTCTCCTCCCCTATCCATACTCCAGTATATCCTTTTTTACGTTCTCCTCTCACTCCCAGCCTGGCCAAAGACTTTATTATCGCTTCTTCTAAGTTCCTTATATACTGGTGAATATCTCTTTTATCAAGGGTGAGGTTCAATATGGGGTAAACAACCAGTTGTCCCGGTCCGTGGAAAGTGACTTTCCCTCCTCTATCTACATGGAAAAGAGTAACTCCCTTTTGAGAAAGGTATTCAGGTGAGGCTAGCACTTCTTCTTCTTTCCCTCGTCTTCCCAGAGTAATCACAGGAAAATGTTCTACAAGAATTAAGGTATCTTCTATCTGGCCAGATATTCTCTTTTTAACCAATCTATTTTGCAGGGCCCAAACTTCCTGGTAATCTCTTAGTCCCAGATCTAGTACTCGTACTTCGTATTTCGTACTTCGTACTTCGTCAATTAAGTTTTTCAACTGTCTGCTTCTTTCTTCATGAGATACTATTCTTATCTCTCGTTGTCATTGCAAAAAGAGACAAGGCGCCACACTCTCTTTTCTTCACGATATACTATGTACGATATACGATTTCAGAAGCCTTCTCCCATGCCAAAGTAAAATCTTCCCTCCCCATCTTCCCCTATCCCATACTCTAATCTAAGAGGTGCTATGGCAGTGCTAACTCTCACTCCAAATCCCCAACCCAGCTTAAAATCTTCCATTGGAGGATCTCCACCCCATGCTTTTCCCACATCAACAAACAAAAATCCTAAAATATTCTTATCCAGGGGGAGTCTTAATTCTAAACTTCCCAGAAGCGCCTTATCTCCATTAAATTCATTCCTTTTATAACCTCGCAGCGTCTCTATGCCTCCTACACGGAATTCCTCATAATCAGGTAGTTCTTCTCCCCAGTTTGCCCGCAGACGATAGGCAGCAATGGGTGATTTCCAGAATTCGCCTTTTCGCAGATATCCTCGCCATTCCCCTCTGTACTTGGTGAAGGTAGACCCGTTTTCTTCTTTTGTTATTTCTGCAGAAACAAAACCATAGGAGCCTCTGTAAGGATTGAAAGCCTCATCTCTGACTGTGGTATCTCTATTTAAAGAAGATTCTAAACTGTAAGAAGTAAAAGGTCCTTGCACAACATCTGGTGGCGTTCCACCCGTAATCGTAATCTTCCCCTCTTCCCTCTTTAAACTAATGTATATCTGGCTAAACTTACCCAAGGGTCTTCCCAGCTTTAGCCCTCCTCCTATTAAGGTCTCTTTCTCGTAATCTTCATACTTATCTTCTTTCTTATAAAGAGAAGCTTCCAGATGAATAGAGGTATCTCTACACCATCTATCCAGATAAGTTATATTATATTGGCTTTTTATTTGGCCAATTTCTCCCTCTATTCCTATTCTTTTTCCTTGTCCCCATAAATTATCCTTAAGAAGTTGAAACCTCCCTTGCCATCCAACATCGCCTCCATAGCCTACTCCTATATAAAATTGTCCTCTTCGCTCAGCCTCTTCTACTTTGATTAACAAATCCACGAGAGAGGAAGAAGGGGTAGGTAGGAGCTCCACTTCTACATTTTCAAAAAAACCCAGATTATAAAGCTTGCGCATCCCTTCCCTGAGTTTGTTTATATTAAAAATATCCCCCTCTTTAATGAGCAAAGTATGTCTAAATACTCTCGGCCCGGTAAGTCTGTTTCCTTCTATTATAATCTTTCCTATTTTTACCTGTGGTCCTTCATTCACCCGGAGTATAATACTTACTCTGCCTTTTTCTTTGTCAAATTCTAAATTTGGTTCGATTCTTTGATAAAGATAACCCCTCTCTTTATATTTACTCTGGAGGGAACTTATGCTATTCTCAAGATAATTCGGCCTAAAAACTTCCCCCTCTCCGGGTCTAAATTGAGATAAAATCTGGGGAGTAGAAAAAACTTCATTCCCTCTTACTTCAAGCTCCGAGACAAAAAACTTTTTCCCTTCTATTATTTCAAGAAAGACTCTCACCCATTTTGTCCCCTCTTCTGTAAAGAACTCAAAGCGCGGCTTCTTAAAGTAAGCCTCGTAATAGCCTTGTTTTTGATAGAGACTCTTGATTTTTTCCAGGTCATCCCCCAGGGTTTTTTCATTAAAGAAACGTCCAAAAAGAAATGTCCTCCACTTTGGTTCCATAAGGATAAGGGAATTAATCTTAGAGCCAGAAAAAAGAGAATTTCCCTCGATTTCTATCTCCTTTACTTTGATGCTTTCCCCTTTTAGGATTTTAATTACAACCTTACAACCATCTTCTTCCATGCTAACATAAAATATCTCTACAGAAGCAGAAAAAAATCCCTTTTTGTGATAAAACTGAAGAATTTCCTCTCGGCTCTCCTTTACTTTGTTGAAATCCCACAATTCTCCTTCTTTAAAAGTAAGGAGCTTCTTTGCCTTAGATATTTCTTTGCTCTCTATCCCTTCAAATTCAATTTCGGTAATTTGGCCAATTTCTATAACCTGAAAAATAAGTATTACTCCATCCTCTGTCTCCTCTTTCAAAACTGAAATACAAGAAAAAACTCCTATCTCATACACAGCCTGCATGTCCTCCCTTATTTTTTCTTCTGAGGGAGGCTCGCCGAGCTTGCTTTTGATTACCTTCCTGATCTCATCTTCTTCACTATACTGGTTTCCCTGAATCCGAATCTCTCTAATAATAGGGAAAATTTGAGCCTCCAATCTTGGCAAGCATACAAAAGCAAATAGAACAAGCAAACTTATCCTAAAGGCCAGCCTAAGGAAAACCCCCTCTTTGAGGGGACGACATTGTTTATTCACAGTTAAACTCCAATTCAATAAATTCCTCTGCAGCGTCTCATATCTAGTAAATTAGTTAATTCAGTTAATTAGAGATTAGTTAATTCAGTTAATTAGTTTCTTCTTTCCTAATCTCTCAATTCACTAATCAACTCAATTAACTTCTTTCTAGCTCAATTAACTAATCCACTAATTACTAAACTAAGTTTTAACTTTATTCTTGCCTTTTTTATGGAAAACAATATTTCCGTCTTTTATCTTTACCATTATGCTATCCCCTTCCTTGAACTTACCCTCAAGGATTTCTTCTGAAAGAGGATTCTCGATTAACTTTTGGATAGCTCGACGCAGGGGTCTTGCTCCAAAATCAGGATCATATCCTTCTTGAGCAATCAGGTTCTTTGCTTCTTCGCTAACTTCTATAGTTATTTCTTTTTCTTTTAGAAGCTCTTTTTTCTCGGCTATGAGCAAATCAATAATCTTCTTTATTTCCTCTCGGGTTAAAGCACGAAAAACAATTACCTCGTCTAATCTATTTAAAAACTCGGGGCGGAAGCTGCGTTTTAATTCAGAGGTAACTCTATCTTTCATCTCCTTGTAAGATAACCTCCCTTCTTTATCTGTGCGAAATCCTAGATCAGACCCACTGGCAATTTGCTCTGTTCCTACGTTAGAGGTCATAATGAGCACTGTATTTCTAAAATCTACTGTATGCCCCAGATTATCAGAAAGTCTTCCATCTTCCATAATCTGAAGAAGAATGTTGAAGACATCTGGATGAGCCTTTTCTATCTCATCCAGGCAAATCACCGAATAGGGACGTCGTCTTACCTTCTCCGTCAATTCTCCTCCTTCCTCATATCCTACATACCCAGGAGGAGCACCAATAAGACGGGAAACAGTAAATTTTTCCATATACTCAGACATATCCAATGTTACCATAGCCTCCTCATCTCCAAAAAGAAATTCCGCTAAGCTGCGAGCTAGTTCACTTTTGCCTACCCCGGTAGGACCAATGAAGAAAAAAACCCCGATAGGCCGTTTGATATTCTTCACTCCAGCTTGAGCGCGGCGGATAGACTGAGATATTGTCTTTACAGCCTCTTCTTGGCCAATTACCCTCTTGTGAAGAACTTTTTCCATTCGGAGGAGTCTTTTTAATTCGGCTTCAGTCAAATCCTGCAGAGGAATATTGGTCCAGCTAGAGACAATGTAAGCTGCATCTTTTTCGGTCACTTCTTCCTTTTTTCCCTTCCTGTCTTTTCGCACCTTCCATTGAGTATTCTCTTTAGTCAAAGACTCCTTTAAGGTTTTCTCTTTATCTCTTAAATTTGCCGCTTTCTCAAATTCCTGTGCCTTTACCGCTTCCTCTTTTTCCTTTCGGAGCTGTTCTAGGCCTTGCTCTATTTTCTTAAGTCCTTTAGGACGGGTGCTGGTTTGCAGTCTCACGCGAGCTGCAGCTTCATCTATTACGTCAATAGCCTTATCCGGTAAGTAGCGATCCTGAATATATCTATTGGAAAGCCTGGCTGCAGCTATTAAAGCTTCGTCTGTTATTTTTACTCGATGGAAGGCCTCGTATTTATCCCGCAATCCTTTTAGAATCTCGATGGTTTCCTTCACTGTAGGTTCATTTACCATTACTGTTTGAAATCTTCTCTCTAAAGCCTCATCTCTTTCGATATATCTTCTATACTCATTCAGAGTAGTCGCTCCTATGCACTGAAGTTCTCCTCTGGCTAGAGCAGGTTTTAAGATATTGGAGGCATCTATAGCTCCCTCAGCTGCTCCTGCCCCCACCATAGTATGAACCTCATCAATGAAGAGGACGATATTTTTTGACTTTCTAATTTCACTTAATATCCTCTCCATTCTTTTTTCAAATTCTCCCCGATATTTAGTTCCAGCCACTATTCCCCCTAGTTCAATAGTTACCAATCTTTTATTAAGCAGAGTCTCGGGCAGGGACCCGGAAACAATCTTTTGGGCTAATCCTTCGGCAATAGCTGTTTTGCCTACTCCGGCTTCTCCTATAAGGACAGGATTATTCTTTGTTCGGCGCGAAAGTATCTGGATTACCCGCTCAATTTCCTTTTCCCTTCCTATTACCGGATCAAGCTCTCCACTTTTGGCTAATTGGGTAAGATCGCGTCCAAATCTATCCAAAGTAGGAGTCTGGCTAGGTCTAGCTGCCCCCTCAGAAGAAATTTTGGTTCCAAGGAGATTGGAAACCTCCTTCCTTACCTTTTTTAAATCAACACCCAGGTTGATAAGAACTTGAGCAGCCACTCCCTCTCCTTCCCTGATCAATCCCAAAAGAAGATGTTCGGTTCCAATGTAGTTATACTCCAAATTTCTTGCTTCTGTTACAGCTAGCTCTAATACCTTTTTAGCTCTGGGGGTAAAAGGAATCTGACCAAGAAATAAAGTTCCTCCTCCCCTGCCCACTGCTTTTTCTACTTCTACTCGGACTTGGGTCAAATCTACACCTAAGTTTTGCAGGGCGGTAGCTCCTACTCCTTCACCTTCCCGAATAAGCCCGAGAAGAATATGTTCTGTTCCTAAATAATCATGGGCTAACTTTTTAGCCTCTTCTCTGGCTAATAAAAT
>JAUWRC010000022.1 GCA_030610745.1 Clostridia bacterium | reverse complement strand
TGTCACCCTCTGTTTCCTCAAGGGCCTTTTTACAATCAAGAACCCCTGCTGAAGTTTCCTTTCGCAACCTCTTTATTTCCTCCATGGGAATATCCATTAGCCGTCACCCTCCGTTTTCTCCTTAAAATAGTTGGTAGTTATGAGTTCATAGTTCATTGATTAAAATTTCCCAACTTCTTCCTAACTCTGAACTGTCTTTTCTGGCTACGAACTATGAACTATGAACTTCTTTTATTTTCTGCTTTCTTTCTTACTTTGTTTTTCTCTTTTGGCTTTATTCCTACCCTTTTTTCTACTTTCTCTGCTTTTTCTACTGTTTCTTTCTTTGCTTTCTTTTTGGCTCTCCCTACCTTTACTACTACTTTTTCAACCTTTCTTTCTGGCTTTTTCACCGGTTTCTCTATCTTCTCTTTGACTTCCTCAGCTTCTACTACTTTCTTAACCTTTTTTTCTGGCTTTTCTGGCTCTTTCTCAACTTTTCCTGTTTCTTTCTTTTCTTCTGCTTTCTTTACCTTCTTTCGGGCTTTCTTTGCTTCTTGCTTCTTTACCCCTTGCTTCTCTACTTTTTCTACTGCTTCCTCAACCTTTTCCTCTGGCTCTTTTACCGGTTTCTTTATCTTTTCTTTAGCTTTCCCAACTTCTACTATTTCTTCAACCTTTTTTTTTGGCTTTTCTACCGGCTCTTCTACCAGTTTTTCCACCTCTTCTTTAATTTCCTCTGGTTTTTCTTTTTCCTCTATAACTTCTTTTATTTCCTTCTCTGGCTTTTCCTTCTTTACCTCTTCCTTCTCTACTTCTTCCTTCTCTACTTCTTCCTCTATTTCCTCTTTCTTCTCCATTTCTTCTTCCTTCTGTAAAATCTCACTGCCTTCCAGGATAGCATCAGCTATTTTTGTAGTGATGAGCCTGATACTTTTTATAGCGTCATCATTAGCAGGAAGAAGATAATCCACCAAATTGGGATCGTTGTTAGAGTCTACAATAGCTATAACAGGAATACCTAATTTTCTTGCCTCTTTAACTGCTGTTTCATCCACTTTTATATCGGTAATGTAAATAACCTCTGGAAGCTCGCTCATTTCCCTAACCCCATCTAAATTCCGTTTAAGCTTTTCTAACCCTCGGCGCAGACTCATCTCTTCTTTCTTGGGTAATTTTTCCCACAAGCCCTCTGCTTCTTGCTTTTCTAATTCACTTAATCTCTCTATTCTTTTCTTTATGGTAGAGAAATTAGTCAAAAATCCCCCTAACCACCTATTATTAATATAAGAAGAATTGCATCTCTTCGCTTCCTCTTCAATGCACCTCTTCGCCTGCTGTTTAGTTCCCACAAATAATATTTTTTTCCCTTCTGCGGCTAAATCTCTAACAAATTTACATACTTCTGCTATTTTCTTCACTGTTTGAGTAAGATCAAGGATATGCATCCCGTTTCTTTCCTGATAAATATAAGGCTTCATCTTAGGATTCCATGCACCCTTGCGATGGCCAAAATGAGCTCCCGCTTCCAGCAGTTCCTTCATTGTAACCATAAACATATTTATTTTCCTCCTACTTTTAAAGAATTCCTTCCTCTACACGAATTAATAAAGACTTCCCTTTTGCTACAGAAAGAGCGTCAATCTCCTTGAGAGCATCTTGCACAGCCTCTTCTTCTGCCTCATAAGTAAGCATTATTATAGGTACTGAATTTAGACTCTTTTCAGCTTTTCCTTTTTGTATGACTGAGGCAATGCTTATATTGTGATTACCTAAAATCCCAGATATTTTCGCTAACACTCCTACCCGATCAAGGACATTAAATCTTAGATAGTATTCACTTTCAATCTCCCCCATTTTTTTCAAATTTAGATGTTTTCTCTGTTGGGGAAGAATTAATTTCCTTCCCTTAGCTATACAGATTAAATCTTCTAATATGGCTGTTGCCGTGGGATATTTGCCGGCTCCTGGAGCTTTTATTCCTACTTCAACGCCTACCTCGTCCCGCAACTCTAAGCCATTTTCTATTCCTTCTAGTTGAGCCATTTCCTTACCTATTGGTAGAAGAGCAGGATGAACCCTTGCTTCCAGGTTGTTATCCCTTCGCTTTACAATAGCTAGAAGTTTTATCCTGTACCCCAATTCCCTGGCAAAAAGAATATCTTGATAGGAGATCCTCCTAATCCCTTCTACAAAAACAGATTCAAGAGGCAGGAAATATCCCATAGCTAAACTAAGCAAAGCTACTAATTTATGGGCTGTATCATAACCATCAATATCATTGGAAGGATCCTCTTCCGCATAACCAATTTCTTGCGCCTTTTCAAGAACGGAGGAAAAACTCTGTCCTTTCTTTTCCATTTGGGTTAATATATAATTAGATGTTGCATTAAAGACCCCGAGCAGTTTCTCGATCTGAAAAGGTGAGAAGGCTAGGCTTTCTATAAGACGGTAGCTGGCAACATTAGAGGCTCTCACTCCCAAATAACAATTATTCTTTATCGCCTCTTCAAAAAGTTGACTTCCAATCCGTGCCAGAAGAGCCTTATTAGCAGTTACCACATTCTTGCCTTTCTTAAGAGCCTCCAAAATTATCTCTTTGGCAGGACTTATTCCTCCTATCACCTCCACCACAGTATCGATCTCTGGATTTTCTAAAATCTCCCGGTGATTTGTAGTCAAAAGCCGAGAAGCCACAGAAGTTGGTCTTTCTTTGTCTAAATGTTTAACAGCGATCTTCTCCAGGACAAACTCATAATCTCCCTTTTCTTTGTTCTTCCGCTGAAGGAGCTCTACTATTCCTCTTCCCACCGTTCCCAGTCCAAATAGACCAAGCCTTACCACTTTTTTCCCCATCTTTAGCAGCCTTCCGTTTTAGTTAATTAGATGATTAGAGATTAGTTGATTAGTAATATTGAATCTCTTTTACATTGATTCTCTGTCCTGGACTAATCTCTAATTCACTAATCAACTCAATTAACTAATAATTCACTAATTATCTTCTTCTCTGCCATAAATCACATCGCTACTAATTGAGATGATAACACACTCCTCCTCTTCTGTCAAGAAGTCGCATTAAATTTAGGAAAATTTGACCTTTCAAAAAAACCATTTATAATATATAATAATCTAATAACTAACCGACAAAAAAGTAGGCAAATGAAAGAAAGCCTTTCAGTTTTCTTCCCTGCATTTAATGAGGAAGAAAACATTGGGTTAGTCATAAAAAGAGCTTTGGAGTTTTTACCCTCTATTGCAAAGCATTATGAAATTATTATTATTGATGATGGCAGTAAGGATAAGACTGGCCAGATTGCTGATCTTTTGAGCCGAGAGTACAAAGAGGTTTCAGTGATTCATCATTCTTCTAATTGTGGCTATGGAGCGGCCCTGCAAACAGGCTTTAAGATGGCAAAGAATGATTTGATTTTCTTTACCGATGGGGATGGCCAGTTTAACATAAAAGAGCTGCCGAAATTAGCGAGCTTAATAGAGAATGCTGACATTGTCACCGGCTTCAGAGTAAAACGAGCAGATCCATTATTCAGAAGGATTAATGCCAGACTTTATCGCTTGCTACTTCGGATTTTTTTTAATTTAAAGATAACTGATATAGATTGCGCTTTTAAATTGTTTAAACGAGAAGTGATAGAGAAGCTTGATTTTGAATCCACCGGTGCTCTTATAAGTGCAGAGATACTCATTCTGGCTCAGAAAAAAGGTTATACTATAAAAGAGGTAGGGGTAAGTCATTATCCTAGAATTAAAGGAAAGCAGACAGGGGCAAACCCGAGGGTTCTCTTGCGAACATTTATAGAGTTACTTAAGCTCTGGAAAAAATTAAAATAAGCGGGAATGAAAGGAAATGCACATGAAGTCGCTACTACTAATTTTTGTTAGCGTGATTCTCGGTGTTGTAGGTCAGCTATCAATGAAACAGGGGATGTTGAAGGTAGGATATGTTTCTCTTGAGCTGACAAAGCTTAGTTCAAGTTTTTTTCATATTATAACTACACCCTTTGTTCTTCTAGGACTCTTTTTATATGTGGTGAGTGCAATGTTTTGGCTTGTGGTGCTCTCTCGAGTAGATCTTAGCTATGCCTATCCTATGATAAGCATAGGCTATGTGCTCATTGTTTTTCTTTCCTGGATGCTTTTTCATGAGCATATTTCTTCTGGTAAGGTCCTTGGAATCTTGCTGATTTGTAGCGGCGTATTCCTGGTAGCGAGGTCATAAAGGTTTTAGGATTTTTTCTTTTTCAACTCATCTATTTTCTTTTCTAATCTTTCAACATCCTTCTTGGTAGCGATGTTAATCTGAGAAATTACTTCTTCTACTCTCTTTTTTATCTTTCTTTCTACTTCCTCTCTCTGTTTTTTCCCTTTTTCAATTAATTCTGCTAATAAACCTTCTTTTTCTCCCCAGGCGATCTCTCCCTTTTTTGCTAAGTCATCTACTAATTCCTCTATTTTTTCCTGAGTAAGAGCTAGGACTCCTATCCCTGATAGAATAAGTTTTCTCAATAATTGTTCCACCTTTCCCACCTCCCTTTTAAATTCGTTGTTCGTTGCTTGTTGCTCGTATCTCGCCAATGAACTAAATCTATACCAGTGGCTTACGTCACTGATAGTGACAAAGTCACTATCAGGCGGATTGAACTCGTAACTACCAACTATTTTATTATACAAAAAACTTTGGGAAAAGTCAAAAGGCACTTGACAGAGAAGGATAAGATAAGGTATAATAACCACAGATTCAACAAAAGGATACAGGAAAAATGGGAAAAAAAGGGGACAGGCAGGCGCACGACGCAATACGAAATTGCCGAGCGCAGTGAGGCTTATCTTGAGAAAAGTGGGTATAGGAATGATAGTATTTTACCAAAGGTGTATTTCTCCGTCCTTACCTGCCTCCTGTCGGTTTTATCCTAGCTGTTCGGAGTATTTTCGGCAGGCTTTAGAAAAATATGGATTAATAAAAGGTATCTGGTTGGGGATAAAGAGAATATTAAGATGCCATCCCTTCTACCCCGGAGGCTATGATCCTGTCTAACCAGTCGTTAGTGAATAGTATCTAGTATTTAGTGAATTCTAACGACTAATGACTAAATACTAACGACTATATAAAGGAGCTACTTATGGAGAAAAATCTTATTCTAGCCATTGTTTTGTCAGTAATAGTACTTTTATTTTATAACTTCTTTATCTTGCAGCGGCAAATTAGCCCACCTCAGGAGGAGGAAAAACCCTCTTTTGTTCAAGAAGAAACCCCTTTCCTACCAGGGGGAACTATTCTTCCTGCAGAAGAGGAAGAGGAATTGATTTTGGAAAACGATTATTCAAAATTGGTCCTTGTCCCCAGAGGAGGTAGGATCAAATCCTGGTGGCTAAAGAAAGACAAAAAGGAAATGGTAGGAAAAGAAGCCTATGCTCTGGGCCTGAACCTATTTCTGCCTCAAGGCGAAGTGATAAATTTAAACGAAGAAATCTTTCAAATCAAAAGAGAAGGAGAGAGAAAGGTTATTTTTACCTGGGAGGACGAAGAAAAAGGATTCAAAATATCTAAGAGCTTTGAACTTAAAGAAGGATACGATGGACGTATTGATATTGAAACAGAGAATCTTCCCTGGGGGAGTGAATACGAGCTTACCTGGGAAGGGGGAATAGGCACCGAATATAAAGGCGAGGAACGATTAGCCTTTTTTGGAGAAGTTCTTCAAGAAGAGAAAAAAGAAGGCGTCGGGCGAGATTACCCTCAGGGAATAAAATGGATGGGACTGCGGCAAAAAAGAAAACTACTGGTGATACTCGCCTCCTTAGACCAGCCGCTCGGAGGAACATTCAGATCAGACTTCTGGGGGCTTAAGGACAACAAAGCCCACAGTAGATGGATAATCTATGCTGGTCCTCAAAATTACGCCGAGCTCAGACTGCTTAACAGCCAGATAAAAAATAGATATGGAGAGGATTACCATTTAACAAAAGCGCTTGACCTAAGTATTTGGGGCAAGCTCTCGAAAGTGTTAATGGATATTCTTTTCTTCTTTTACAGCTTCACCCACAACTATGGAATAGCCATCATTCTTTTGACTCTTCTCATATATGGAATCCTATCCCCCTTAACTTTTAAACAATTTTCCTCTATGCAAAAAATGCAGGTTGTTCAGCCCGAAATACAAGCTGTACAAAAGAAATTCAAGAAAGAGCCAAAGCAATTACAAATTGAAATAATGAAAATATACAAGAAGCACAAAGTTAATCCCATGGCCGGATGTTTTCCTCTTATAATTCAGATGCCTATCATTTTTGTTCTTTATCGAGCTCTTATCAACTTTCCCTTTTCCGAAAATCCCTCCTTTCTCTGGATAAAAAATCTTGGCGAGCCTAATATTCCTCTGCTCTTACTTCTAGGAGGAACGATGTTTCTTCAACAAAAAGTCACTCAAAAAGCACAAGTACAACCAGGAGGACAGCAGCAAGGAATGGCTAAAATGATGCAGTTCTTCCCCATTTTCATCATTGTTATGTTATGGTCCCTTCCTTCTGGGGTAATGCTTTACTGGTTTACCTCTACCCTTATCTCTATCCTTCAACAATTTCTTATTCGTAAAAAAACCTCCCTTCCGGAGCCGACTAAAGCCTAGAAATAATCAGGAGCGGGTACTGCTAAAAATTTTATGAAAAGGGAAAGGGTGAGGGGGGATGGAGCGAAGCGACACTATACGCTATACGCTACCCGCTATACGCTAGAAAAAGGCTAAGGGGTAAAGATGATTCTGGAAGACACCATAACTGCTATTGCCACTCCCGTGGGGGAGTCTGGTATAGGAATTGTGAGAATGAGTGGGGAGAGAGCTTTTCCCATAGCCAGGAAGCTCTTCCGAGCACCTAAAGGAAGAAAAATTAACTGGGCCTCTTCCTTCAAAACTCATTACGGAAGGATATTTGACCCCCGGACAAAAAAAATAGTGGATGAAGTGCTGCTTACTCTGATGAGGGCACCTAAAAGTTATACCCGCGAAGACATAGTGGAAATAAACTGCCATGGAGGCCCCCTTCCCCTGCGAGAGACTCTCCAGCTTACATTAAGACTTGGTGCTCGCTTAGCCCAGCCAGGCGAATTTACTAAAAGAGCCTTTCTCAACGGGAGGATTGACCTTGCTCAGGCTGAGAGTGTCCTTGATATAGTCCAGGCAAAAACAGAGAAAAGTCTAGAAATGGCCCTGGGTCAGCTGGGAGGAAAATTATCCAAAAAGATTGATTTACTAAAAAGGAAAATGGTAAATTTTCTCTCTTATCTGGAAGCAGAGATAGACTTTCCCGACGAGAATATCCAGCCTTTATCTAGAAAAAACAAAGAAAGCCGCCTTAAAGAATTCTTAACCAAGCTTGACTCTCTCCTGGAAGTGGGAATGACAGGAAAAATCTATAGAGAAGGACTAAAAGCAGTAATTGTGGGAAAACCTAATGTGGGCAAATCCAGTCTTTTAAACACCCTTCTTCAAAGAGAAAGAGCCATCGTTAGCTGGAGCCCCGGAACTACCAGAGATACTATCGAAGAGATGATAAATATCAAAGGATTCCCCTTGTGGATTATTGATACGGCAGGATTAAGAGAGGTTGAGGATATGGTAGAAAAAGAGGCCCTTCGACGAACCCACTCTCGACTCCAAGAAGCGAATATCATCCTGCTAATGGTCGACGGCTCTCTTCCTTTAAATGGAGAAGATGCTTCAATTTTCAAGAAAATTGAAGCAAAAAAAACCCTGGTGGTTATAAATAAGATAGACTTACCCCAGAGAGTAGATAAGGAGAAAATCTCCTCTTTTTTCCCTGAACAAAAAATAATAGAGATATCTGCTACCAAGGAAATCAACTTAGAAAAACTTAAAGAAGAAATAGCTGACTTTGCTCTAAAGGAAGCCACCTTTTCTTCCTCTAACTCTTTTATTCTGAACATAAGACAACAAGAGGCTCTGGAGAAAGCAAAGCAAAACGTAAAAAGAGCCCTGGAAGGAACAAAACAAGAATTATCTGAGGAACTGCTCGCCTTTGAGGTAAGAGAAGGGATAAATAGGCTGGGAGAAATCACAGGAGAAATAGTAACCGAGGATATCTTGGAGCGAATCTTCTCCCAATTCTGCATAGGAAAGTAGCTTTCAGGCTTTTTTGATTATTTGACTAAAATTTTATTTATAGTAACATATAGTCACTATCATAAATGATAGAGTAATGTTATAACTTCGTTGAATCTTGAAAATACGGTAAGATAAAAGAAAATAGATTAAGGGAACCGGGTGAAAATCCCGGGCAGTTGCGCTGCTGTAAAGGGAAACGAAACTCCAAAAAACCACTGGGACTCCTAGTCCTGGGAAGGTGGGGTAGTAGGCTGTCCCTAAAGCCAGAAGACCTATCTATTTTCTTGAGGTGATCTTTCTTTGCGCATAACAAAGAAGGTGATTTTTTATTGAATGTAGCGGTGCGATTTATCGCACAATGAGGGAAGTAAAATAAAATGGGAAAACTTGTTTTTATCACTGGAGGAGCAAGGAGTGGAAAAAGCAAGTATGCTGTCAAATTAGCAAAAAATGCTTCTAGAAAAGTGCTCTTTCTTGCTACAGGTGCAGCCAAAGACGAGGAGATGAAAAAACGGATAGAAGAGCATAAAAAGTCCCGACCTACTTACTGGGAAACCGTCGAAGAAACAAAGGATATTACCTCCGCTCTCCTCAATATCAAATCTTCTTATAAAGTGGTTATTATAGACTGCCTTACTTTCTTTATTTCCAATTTGCTTTTAGATGGAATTAATGAGAAAACTATCCTGGAGAAAATAAAAAAATTAGTTGAGATTATTTTAAAAGCTGATTATACAGTCATAGTGATATCAAATGAGGTAGGAGGAGGAATAGTGCCAGATAATGAACTGGGAAGAAAATTCAGGGACACTGCTGGCCTGGCTAATCAGATAATGGCTGAATCAGCCCAACAAGTTTATCTAGTGGTATCAGGAATACTAATAAAAATTAAACCCCACAATCCCCCTCACCTTAATCCTCTCCCCCAAGGGGAGAGGAAATAATGCATTGCCCTAACAGGGCAAAGGAGAGACCTTATGAAAAAATTAAAGGAAATCATCCAGGCAATCGAACCAATTAACACCCAGCTTATGGAAAAAGCACAAAAGAGGCTAGATAATCTCACCAAACCCAGGGACAGCCTGGGCAAACTAGAAAGTCTGGCTAAAAGAGTGGTAGGAATCACCGCTAAGGAAAATCCTCCTCTTGAGAAAAAGGTAATCTTCACCATGGCTGGCGATCATGGTGTAGCTGAGGAAGGAGTAAGCGCTTTCCCTCAGGATGTTACTCCTCAGATGGTTTATAATTTTCTCAATGGAGGAGCAGCAATCAATGTATTGGCAAGAGGGGTAGGAGCAAAAGTTATAATAGTAGATATGGGAGTAGCGGTGAATCTGGAGCCACACCCAGACCTTCTCATGAAAAAGATAGGACATGGCACAAAAAATATAGCCAGGGGTCCGGCCATGACTGGCGAAGAAGCCGTTGAGGCTATTACTACGGGAATCATGCTTTTTGAAGATGAGTTAAATAGGAATGGAATTGATATAATGGGTACTGGTGATATGGGTATTGGTAATACAACCCCCAGCAGCGCTATTGTAGCCTGTCTGACCGGGGCTAAGGTTAAAGATGTGACAGGCAGGGGAACAGGAATTGGTGATGCCCAGCTTCAGAATAAGATAAGGGTCATTGAAACCTCACTTGAGATTAACCGTCCCAATCCCCAAGATCCTCTCGATGTTTTAAGCAAAGTCGGAGGTTATGAGATTGGCGGCCTTGCCGGCTGTATATTGGCTGCTGCCAGATATAAGGTCCCTATAGTAATAGATGGATTTATCTCCACGGCGAGCGCCTTGATTGCTGCTAGCCTTGCTCCTTTGGTTAAAGAACGCATCTTTGCTGCTCATAAATCAGTGGAGAAGGGACACAAAATCGCTCTTGATTATCTGAATCAACCTCCCCTCTTTGATTTGAATATGCGACTGGGAGAAGGAACAGGAGCTGCTCTGGGTATGAATTTACTTGACCTCTCCGTCAAAATACTTACCCAGATGGCTACCTTTGAAGGAGCGGGAGTATCTACAAAAAGTGCAAAACGTAAAGCGAAAAATGCAAAACCATAGCGTAAAATTCAAAATCAAATTAAAAAAAGGGAGATTTTGAAATTGAAAGGTCTACTTATAGCTTTACAGTTTTTAACCATAATTCCTTTGGGACATCCAGTAGAGGTAAAGGGAAGTGACTTTGCCTCATCAATGGCATTTTTTCCCCTGGTGGGAATGATTATAGGGGGACTTTTGATTCTGATTAATCTAGCAACCTCGATCTTTCTCTCTCCTCTTATCGCCAGCACTTTAGTGCTTATAGGATGGATTGGAATCAGCGGCGCTCTTCATTTAGATGGATTTACCGATACCATTGATGGACTCTGTGGTGGTAAAAATAGAGGGGAAATATTAAGAATAATGAAAGACAGCTCAAATGGAGCTAAAGGAATAACTGCTCTCATCTGTCTATTACTATTAAAATTTACTCTTCTGGTAGGATTAACTGCTAGTTGTAAGAACTATGCTTTGCTGTTTACGCCAGTGGTGGGAAGATGGTCTATGGTCATGGGAACATATCTATCTTCTTATGCTCGAGAAGAAGGGCTGGGTAAAGCATTTTTCACTCATAAAACGGCAAAAGAAATTTTTTGGGCAAGCTTGATAACAAGCTGCCTGGGATTGGCCTTATTCAAACTCGAATTTTCCTATATTATTGGGATAATCCTGGCTGCTAATTTCCTTTTAATAGCTTATTTAAAAAGACGAATAGGGGGACTTACAGGAGATACCTTAGGGGGACTGAATGAAGTCATTGAACTCCTGGCCCTCTTCTCTATTTACTGCCTTACAATAGCGTAGAGCGGATAGCGTTTAGCTATAAGTAGTAAATCGTGAAGGATAAGCGATAAATTGTCATTGCGAGCGAACTGAGTGAGCGAAGCAATCTCAGTTTGTCATTGCGAGGAGCATTAGCGACGTGGTAATCTTCCACGCCTGCCTTCGGCAGGCTCGCAATGACGGAAAAGGAAACGCACTACGCACGACGCAATACGAGCGACGAACAACGAGCAACGAAACATGTTAGCCAAGCGAATAATGATTCAGGGAACAGGTTCAGGGGTAGGCAAAAGTATCATCACTGCTGCCCTTTGCCGTATATTCAGACAAGATGGATATAAAGTTGCCCCTTTTAAAGCCCAAAATATGGCTCTCAATTCCTTTGTCACTCGGGAGGGGGGCGAAATGGGAAGGGCCCAGGTAGTGCAGGCAGAGGCAGCTAGAATTGAACCCACGGTAGATATGAATCCCATTTTAATCAAACCTACCAGCGATCTAGGAGCCCAAATAATTGTTAAGGGCAGGCCCGTTGGTAATATGCTGGCCAACTACTATCATAATTACAAAACTAAACTCATTCAAATAGTATCTGAGTCATTTTTAAATCTGGCTCGAAAATACCAAATAGTAGTTATAGAAGGAGCGGGCAGCCCGGCTGAGATAAACTTGAGAGAAAACGACATTGTCAATATGAAAATGGCTGAAATAGCTGACTCTCCTGTCCTTCTGGTGGCTGATATCGACAAGGGAGGAGTTTTTGCCTGGCTCGTGGGAACGCTGGAGCTTTTGACCAAAAAGGAAAAAGATCGTGTGAAAGGGCTAATCATCAATAAATTCCGCGGTGATATAAATATACTTAAGCCCGGCCTGGATTATTTAGAGAAAAAGTGCCAAAAAGATATCCTGGGAGTAATCCCTTATTTTAAGGACATAAGAATAGAAGAGGAAGATTCACTACCTCTGGAAAAGGCTATCCCCTCCCCTTCCAGGAAGAAAAACAGAGTTAATATCGAGGTTCTCTATCTACCTCATATCTCTAACTTTACTGATTTTGACTGCCTGGAAGAGGAAGAAGATGTTTCTCTGCATTACGTAGGAAATGGAAAAAGAATAGGAAATCCAGATCTATTAATCATTCCCGGAAGCAAAAATACCATTGATGACCTCTCCTATTTAAAAAAAGCAGGTTACTACTCACAAATCCTGGCTTTGGCCAAAAAAGGAAAAACAATATTAGGCATTTGCGGCGGATACCAGATGCTGGGAAAAGAGATTCAGGACCCTCATCATACTGAATCCACAAGGGAAAGAATAGAGGGGCTGGGATTATTAAATGTCACTACTATCCTGGAGTCAGACAAAGTCACTTCCCAGGTAAAAGCCTCTCTTATAGGAAAAGAACTTTTCTCTATAGGAGAAGAGATTTCAGGATACGAGATTCATACGGGTATAACTAAACTCCTCAAAGGAGTAAGACCCTGGTTTGAAATTATCAGAAGGTCCTCTCATTCAGTAAATATTGAAGATGGAGCTATTGACAAAGAAGGGAAAATTATGGGTACTTATATCCACGGCCTTTTCGATAATTATCACTTCAGAAGAGCTTTTATTAATTACTTAAGGAAAAGAAAAGGGTTATCCCCCTATTATTCTCGAAATCAGGCATCCAGATTAGAACAAAGAAACAAAGAATATGATAAATTGGCTGGGCTGGTAAGAGATAATCTGGATATGAAAAAAATATATCAGATTCTAGAATAGTAGTTAGTGGAAAAAAAATAATAAAATCTAATTAACAAAGGAGAGAGCAGAAAATGAAGAAAAAGAATTTAAAAATAATATTGTCAGTATTAATAGCAGGAGGAATCGTAGCTTGTATCCTGGCCTGGGCTACCCTCACCAATCGCATCGCAATATTGCCTGCCAAGAAACCCTGGCTAATCGTGACTGATGATCTAGGCAGGCAGGTAACTATCACCAAACAGCCAGAAAGGATTGTCTCCCTGGCACCATCTAACACAGAGATTCTGTTTGCCCTGGGATTAGGCGAAAAAGTAGTAGGAATTACGGATTTCTGTAATTATCCTTCTCAAACAGAAGAAAAGGAAAAAATTGGAGCTTACAATAATCCCAATCTGGAAAAAATCATTGAGTTAGAGCCGGACCTCATCCTGGCTTCCCATGGTAATCCAGTAAAATTAATTAATCAACTGGAAGAGCTCAACTATACAGTGGTATATTTAGACCCAAAAAATATTGGCCAGATAATCTCTTCTATAACTATGGTAGGAAATATCACTGGCAACGATGAAGAAGCAGCAGGGTTAACAGAAGAGATGAAAAAGAGAATGGAAGCCGTACTCTCTGGAACGAGCAGCCTGCCTGAAGACAGTAGGCCAAGAGTACTCTATGTAGTCTGGTATAAACCCCTATGGACAGCGGGCTCAGGAACATTTATAGATGAGCTTATCCAAAAAGCAGGGGGAGTAAATATAGCCGGGGAGCTTTCAGGCTGGCCTCAAATGAGTCTGGAAACAGTGATAGAAAAAAATCCCCAGGTGATAATAGTTGGCTCGAGTGAAGATCAATCGGAATTAATAAAAGCCGTGAAGGACGAATCCACTCTCTACGAGACAGATGCATTTAAGGATAACCGAATATACACTATAAATACAGATATAGTCTCCCGCACAGGTCCAAGAATAGTGGATGC
>JAUWRC010000071.1 GCA_030610745.1 Clostridia bacterium | reverse complement strand
TAAGAAGTAGAAAAGCCTTAAGCTGTAAGTTTTTTGGAAAGTAGCGGTGCGATTTATCGCACAATTGTCGGATGAATCCGACCGCTACTATACGCTAAACGCTACCCGCTATACGCTAGGAAAAGGGTGAGGGAGTACGAGATACGAGCGACGAACAACAAATTCATAGGAGGCAGCCGATGAGAAAAGAGAAATATCTATTTACCTCGGAATCAGTAACAGAAGGACACCCTGATAAAATTGCTGATCAGATCTCCGATGCTATTCTGGATGCTGTTCTAGAGAAAGATTCCCGGGGAAGGGTGGCCTGTGAGACTTTGGTTACTACGGGATTAGTCTTTATAACTGGAGAGATTACCACAAGCTGTTATATAGATATACCCCGCATAGCTCGTCAAACCTTAAAGGAAATAGGATATACACAGGCAAGTTTCGGCATCGATTACAAAAGTTGTTCGGTAATCACCTCAATTAGCGAGCAGTCCCCCGATATCGCCTTAGGAGTGGATAAAGATGGAGCAGGAGACCAGGGAATGATGTTTGGCTATGCTACTACTGAAACCCCTGAATTTATGCCCCTCCCCATAGTTCTGGCCCATAGATTAACTCGTCGATTAGCTGAGGTGAGAAAAAAGAAAATCCTTTCTTATCTTCGTCCGGATGGAAAATCTCAGGTTACGGTAGAATATGAAGACATGAAGCCTAGAAAGGTAAAGGCGGTAGTAATTTCTGCTCAACATAGTCCTGAGGTGGAAGTAGAAGATATTGAGGATGAAATAATAGAGAAAGTGATAATGCACTGCATTCCTCCGGAGTATAGAAATGAAGAAATAAGTTGTTATGTTAATCAGACAGGGTCTTTTAAGATAGGTGGGCCTCAGGCCGATACCGGTCTTACTGGAAGAAAAATAATTATGGATACTTATGGAGGAGTAGGCTCTCACGGAGGAGGATGTTTTTCAGGTAAAGATCCTAGCAAGGTAGATAGATCAGGCTCCTATATGGCCCGGTATATTGCTAAAAATTTAGTAGCTTCGGGAATCGTTGAAAGGTGTGAGGTACAGCTTGCCTATGTCATTGGAAGAAGTGAACCTGTTTCTCTTATGATAGACAGTTTTGGTACGAAAAAGATTCCCGGGCAAGAAATGAAAAAGCTAGTTGAGGATAATTTTGACCTTTCTCCAAGAGGAATGATTAAGACATTGGATCTTCTGCGTCCTATCTATAAAAAGACTGCCTGTTATGGTCATTTTGGTCGAAATGAAAAGGAGTTTACCTGGGAAAGGACAGACCTCGCTGCTAGCCTAAGAAAGCAAGCCGGACTATAAATTCGTTGCTCGTCGTTCGTATCTCGTTGTTCATTCCCATTTTTTAATATCGACAAAGAAGATTATATCGCCTTCTTCTGTGAGCGTCTCCTTAAAAACTCTTTTTATTACCTGGGCACTAATTGGTTCAACATCTAACCTCTTACAGCTCCCCTTTTGAGTAACGCTCTGCCATTACAGAGAGGGGAATCGGCTCATAATCACCAGCGTGGCCTGCCTGGCCAAAGTACCTCATTCGTTCAGCAACGAGCGTTTTCATCGCTTCACGGGCAGGTTTGAGATAGCTGCGTGGATCAAACCCCTCGGGATGTTCGGCGAAGTATTTGCGGATTGCCCCTGTCATGGCCAGCCGATTGTCTGTATCCACATTGACTTTACGAACACCGTGCTGGATACCAAGTTGAATCTCTTTAATAGGGACACCCCATGTTGGTTTGAGTTTGCCACCGTAAGCATTGATGATGTCCTGCAGCTTTTTGGGCACACTGGAGGAGCCGTGCATCACAAGATAGGTTTTGGGTAGTCGTTTATGTATCTCAATGATTCTATCCATATCAAGAATTGCGCTGTCTGGTTTTCGGGAGAATTTGTATGCACCGTGACTTGTTCCGATGGCAACGGCAAGAGCATCAATCCCTGTGCGCTCGACAAACTCTACAGCTTGATCCGGATCAGTAAGGCGTGCTCTTGCATCAAGGCCTGCGCCATGTCCATCTTCAATCCCGCCCAGACACCCGAGCTCACCTTCCACGGTTACGCCGCGTTCATGAGCCATCGCCACAACCTCGCGGGTGACTCTAATATTATATTCAAGACTTGCTGGTGTTTTACCATCTTCTTCCAATGAACCATCTATCATGACACTGGTAAAACCCATATCAATGGCAGATTTACAGGTTTGGAAGCTGTTTCCATGGTCTTGATGAAGGGCAATGGGGATTTCAGGATAAAGTTCTGCTGCCGCCATCATCAAGTGATAGAGGAAAAGGTCGTTGGTATAACTTCGTGCTCCCCGACTCGCTTGAACAATGGCGGGGGAGTTTGTCTGCCTTGCCGCTTCCATAATTGCCTGGATCTGTTCCATATTGTTAACATTAAAAGCGCCAACGCCGTAACCTTCTTTAGCTGCTCCATCAAGAATTTGCCGCATAGATGTTAAGGGCATTTTGTCTATCTCCTTTCACTGATGTTAGGTTGGTGCATATTCTACCACAGATGAAAGAATTGTCAAAAGGCGCCTCAGGACAATTTTCTTTCAGAAAATGTCCTTCGGCAAACGTATTTAAATTCCTAAATCCTGAGATACGAGCGACGAGCAACGAGCAACGAATTAAGGGGCTGTGGCTTCAAGAAAAGCAAGCCAAAGAGTGTTTTCGCTCTCCGGGGTAGCTAAGAGGCCTGTTTCTACATCCATTTCTTTGAAGACTACTCCGGAGGGAGAGGAAAAATCCTTCACCGGTTCTCCTTCCAGTGCTTTTTTCATAAATTTTGTCCAGATGGGAATGGCTACTGCGCTTCCTGTCATTTTCTCGCCCAGGGGGCTTGCATCATCGTTACCTACCCATACTCCGGTTACCAAATCAGGAGTAATGCCTATAAACCAGGCATCAATTGTCTTGTCTGTATCTTCTTCTCCCGTCCATCCCACTGTTCCTGTCTTTCCTCCGCAGGGCCTGTTAAAGCCCATCCACCTTACTCTTTTCCCAGTTCCGTAATCAATAGCTTTCTTTAATAAGTCAATCATCACAAACGAGGTCTGTGGAGAGAGAACTATCTGTTTTTGAGGAAAATTCTCCTCCAGAACTCTTCCTTCTCTATCCTCTATTTTTTGGATAAAAATAGGCTGCGCTTTTATGCCATAATTGGCTATGGTGGCATATCCCCTGACCATTTCTAAAAGAGTCACCCCGGAGGTGCCTAAGGTAAGGGTAAGGTCATGATTTAAAGGGCTTTCAATGCCTAATTGGTGGGCATAGCGAACTACTTTTTCCACCCCCACTTTCTCCAGGAGCCTGACTGAGGAGACATTTATAGAATGGGCAAACATTTGCCACAGGCAAACCCTGCCCCAGTAATATTTTTCATAATTTTGAGGAAACCAGAGCTCTTCCTCTTCCTTAACTTCTCCACTTTCCCCTGTTTTTTTACTTTTTTTAAAGGCGATAGGAGCATCAAAAAAGGGGCTGACAGGGGTAAACTTTCCACTGTCAATAGCTGCCGTATAAGTAAAAAGTTTGAAAGCAGAGCCAGTTTGACGATGGGCCTGGGTGGCTCTGTTGTATTGATTTTCCCAGAAGTCTCTTCCTCCTACCAGGGCTTTTATATCCCCAGTGTGGGGATCTATAGCCAGGAGGGCCCCCTGATGGTCGTTTTCTTTTAAGTAACCCACTAAACTCTCCTCTGCCGCCTTCTGCATGTCCAGGTCCAGGGTAGTATAGATTTTGAGTCCTCCCCGCCAGAGCTCGTCATATCCATATTTTCTTTCTACCTCCTGGCGGATCCATTCTACAAAGTAAGGTGCCCAATAAATATTTTCTCTCTCTTTTTCTTCTTCGCTTACTGCTACTTCTATAGGTTCCTCTTCTGCTTTTTTCAATTCCTCGTCAGTAATAAATCCCAGAGCATGCATTCTTTTGAGAACTATCTTTTTACCCTGATGAGTATGTTGGGGATAGTTAATGGGAGAATAATAGGTGGGATTCCTGGGAATGGTAGTTAAAAATGCACTCTCAGCCAGAGTTAAATCATCTACTTTTTTCTCAAAGTAAAAGGAAGCTGCCTCTGCCACGCCGTATACTCCTTTTCCAAAATATATTTGGTTAAGGTGCATCTTGAAAATTTCTTCTTTACTGTAAGCTCTTTCTATCTGAATAGCCAGAATAGCTTCTTTTGCTTTGCGCAGAAGAGTTCTCTCGGGAGTCAAGAATAAGTTTCTAGCTAGTTGTTGAGTAATGGTACTCGCTCCTCCTCCTTCAAAACTCCATGTTTTTAAATTAATCCACATAGCCTTAAAAAGACGTCCAAGGTCCAGCCCTCGATGCTCATAGAATCTTTGATCCTCTAGAGCAATAAAGGCTTTTTGCAGGTGAGGAGGAATCCTTGAGAGAGGAACAACCTCTCGTTTTTCCAGAAAGAATTCCGCCAGAACCTCACCCTCCTTTGAGTATACTCTGGTGATTCCGGGGGGCTGATATTCTTCTAATTGTTCAATATGGGGAAGGTCATAGAGGTCGGCGATAAAATAACCTCCCAAAACTCCTGTTCCAGCAAAGAGAATAACAAGAATAAGATAAAGAATGATTTTTGTCTTGGACATTTTTTCGTTGCTCGTCGCTCGTTGCTCGTCGCTCGCTCATCTTAGCGTTTAGCGTATAGTAGCGGTCGGATTCATCCGACAATTGTGCAATAAATCGCACCGCTACTTTCCAAAAAACTTACAGCTTGCAGCTTTCCCTATCCCTTAATTACTCCCAGGGGGCGCAGTTTAGCCACTTTTTTGGATAGTCCAGCTTTTTCCACTATTTCTACCACCTGGTCCACATCCTTATAAGCCTCAGGCATTTCCTCGGCTATAGTTTCTCTACCTTTAGCTATAACAAGAATTCCCTTATCTTCTAGTTCTCTCTCTAGAGCTCTTCCTTTAGCTGCTTTTCTAGCTTTAGAGCGAGACATTACCCTTCCTGCTCCATGGCAGGTGCTTCCCCAGGTTTCTTCCATAGCTAGGTCTGTACCCACCATAATATATGAGCTAGTGCCCATGTCTCCAGGAACTAATACTGGTTGGCCTACTGACTGATAAAGGGGTGGAACCTGGGGATGATGAGCAGGGAAAGCTCGAGTGGCTCCTTTTCGATGGACAAAGATTTTTTTTCTTTTTCCATTTACAAGATGTTCTTCAAACTTACCAATATTATGGCAGACATCGTAAACTAGCTCCATATCTAAATCTTTAGGAGAAAGATTAAGAACTTTTTGTAGAGTCTGCCTTACCCAGTGCATTATTATCTGTCGGTTAGCCCAGGCATAATTGGCAGCACAGGCCATAGCGGCAAAATAATCTTTGCCTTCAGGGGAAGAGAGAGGTGCACAGGAAAGCTGTCTATCAGGAAGACTAATATTATATTTATCAACAACATGGCGCATTCTTGCCAGGTGATCATCGCACACCTGATAGCCCAGTCCCCGGGAGCCACAGTGGATGATTAAAGCAATCTGGTTTTTCTCCAGCCCAAAGACTTCTGCTACCCGGGGAAGAAAAATCTTCTCCACAAGGTCAATCTCTAAAAAATGATTACCCGAACCTAAAGTTCCCAATTGATTTTTTCCTCTTTTTAGAGCCCTCTCGCTTACTTTTTCTGCATCTGCTCCCTGCATCCTTCCATAATCTTCTGTTCTTTCTAAATCCTCTGGCAGGCCGTAACCTCTTTCCACGGCCCATTTTGCTCCTTTTTTTAAGACCTGCTTTAATTCATGGAAAGGGAGACTAAGGGAAGAGGTGGAGCCTACGCCGCAGGGAATATTATTAAACAAAGCTGCCAAAAGATGGCGCAGCTTATTCTTTACATCAGGAAGAGTGAGGTTCGTCCTCATTAATCTAACTCCGCAGTTAGAGACGACGAAGTTATTAGCAATGAAATTATGATGAGGATGCTCTACGGTGAAGTCATAGACATAATCATTGAAATTTACAACCCGTCTGCTAATTACTTCATCCCAGACCATACCCGAACTTCCCAACCCTTCTGTCTGTTTTTTTAAGAATTCCTGGAAAGAAAGAGAGTTAAAACTAATTCTCGGCTCGGTCTTCCTTCCCCCATAAATAGAGCGTTCTATAAAACGCAAGTTAACATAAGGGGAATTAATTTGTTTATGAATGGCCTTAGCTCCTATTCCCATTTCTTTTTTTAATTCTAGAGCTTCTATGGCTACCTCTTTTCTATTTTTTACTATAAGCTGTTTAAGCTTTAAGAATTGCACAGCTACATTTGCCAGAAAACGTCGTTTTTTGTTATATTCAAAGCCAACCTTGCTGTAAAGATTAATCAAATCTTCTGCTTGGCTAGAAAGAATTAAACGTAGCCGATAAGATATTTTTCCTTCCTTGTTTACATATTCGGTTCTTTGGCTAATTTTTTGTGTTTTTACTCCAAATTCAGCTAACAGGGAAGAGGCCTGCTGCAAAAATATCTTTCCACTTTTTACAAATCCTTCTTTTTTATTCATGGAAATAGTCGGACAATAAAAATTATAATCATGGTTGAACATGGTTTTTGGAGTGGTTATTTCCGCTCCAAAGAAAGCAGCTAAGAAGAGCCTTTTTTGCCAGAGGGGAGCTTTAAATATCCAGGAGGGAAGATAATAATCTTGATTTGTTTTTCTACCCAGCGGAACGCCCAGACTAATTAAAAGGATAGCAAAGCTACTTGATACAACTTTAGAGGAGGTTTCTTCGTTAGTAAACTCATACTTTGCATAAGAGGTGTGTATCTTATGATCTCTTTTTCTAAAATATACACGAGAGCAATTGTATCCGATAAAAGAGATATCTTTTTTTATTTCCTCAAGATCTTCAGGTTTACCGTAGAAACAAGTGACGCCTTTCCCCCTCTTTTTTACAAAATAAATATTTCCATCTCCAAATACATATCCCATTATTTTTAGTAAATAAGGAAGCTGAGGCGAATTATACCGTAAGGGCAGAAGCCCTCTTTTTTTCAGGTGAGAAATAATTTGTTCTAAGCCTCGACCGCGAGAATCTTTACCCATTTTTAAAAGAAGCTCTTTTATCTGTTTTTCGCTAATAATAACTTCATAGCCAGGTTTTTTATATGGTATTCCTTCAAATGGATGTATAGCTACTTCATTTCCTCTCTTTAATTTTTTTAAAGGAATCATTCCATCCTTAGTATAAAAGGGATGGTCTTCGGTGGCGATAATGTTCTGGCCAGTTTTTGTAGTTACTTTATAGACTCTATTTTGGGGAGTGCGCTTCAAGAAATTAATAATAGCAGTAGAAGTTAAATCCTCGCTCTCAAAGTCAAAGCAATTTATCTTTTCTTCAGGCCATAATAATTTCTCAAATTCTTTAATTTTTAGAGTGTAGCCCAGGGGATGTAGAATTAGACTATTCCCAGAGAGGCAGTTGATGTCGTAGCCAATTCCTCCAGGGGAGATGACGCCCCCTGCATCAGGATCAGTTGCAGCCACTCCTCCGATACAGAAACCATAACCCCAGTGCATATCAGGCATAGCCAGGGAATACTTTATAATTCCAGGAAGGTAGGCTACGTTCCTCACTTGCAAAGGAGTGCGGTCTTTCTCAACAACTCTTAGCATTTTCTCGTCAGCATAAAGAAGACCGGGTACCCTCATTCCTTCGGATTTAGGTATTTCCCAGCGATAATCATCAATTTTTTTTAGTTCAAATTCCTCAGCCATTTTTTACTCGTTGCTTGGTGGTCGTTGCTCGTTAGTTAACTGGGTAATTCCCCCTCACCTTAATCCTCCCCTCGGGGGAGGATTAAGGTGAGGG
>JAUWRC010000064.1 GCA_030610745.1 Clostridia bacterium | reverse complement strand
ATAGGTCCTCTGGTTATTTGTGGGGTAGTATTGAGAACATCTAATCTTTGGAAACTTTCCCAGAAGGGAGTAAGGGACTCAAAGAAGCTAACTGCCTCCAGGCGAGAGAAGTTAAATAGAGACATCCAGCTTCTGGCTGAGGGATATGAGTTGATTGTTATTTCTCCTCAGGTTATAGATAGAGAAGGAATGAATGATTTAGAGCTAAAAGGTATTGTAAAATTAATTAATAAGTTTCTTCCTGAACAGGTTTTTTTAGATGCTCCTACCCGCAATTGTCTCTCTTTTGAGAGAAAAATTAGAGAGCTTCTCCTCGCCGAGCTCAAGGTGAAGTTGGTGGTAGAAAATTTTGCTGATGAAAATTATCCTATTGTAGGAGCAGCCTCTATCCTGGCTAAGGTAGAAAGAGATAGAAGGATATCCGAACTGGAAAGAGAATACGGAAATTTAGGTTCAGGTTATCCTTCTGATGAGAAAACAATTAGATTTTTGAAGAAGTATCTTAACCAACATGGGTGTTTTCCTCCTATAGCAAGGAAAAAATGGAAAACCCTTGCTAGAATTAAAAAGGAGGAGGAGCGGTGCCATAAATCGCACCGCTACATTAATAGCTGATGGCTCATAGCTGATAGCAAAACCATGAACCATGAGCTATGAGCTATGAGCTAAATCGCACCGCTATTCTAAAAGAGTTTCCATGCCTGGGAAGAAGATAAAACATGAGAAGGATAGATCGAAGAAAAAGGGTAATTATTCTTGTTTTAGGTGTGGTGGCTGCTATTGCTCTGTTATTTTTTATAAATTGGGAGAGGAAAAAAGAGGTTTATCCTTTGAAACTAAAAGAGGGAGAGGAAGTTTTTCTTTCGCAAGCCCAGGAAGTGAATTTAGTAGGATGGAACAAGGAGGGAGAAAAGAGTTGGAAACTTAAAGCTGATTCCGGAGCACAGTTTTCTGACAGAACAGTCTTAAGTGGAGTGACTCTTTATCTTTTAGAGAAGGAAGAACCTGTTTCGGGTGTAGAAGCAAAGGAATTAACAATAGACAATCGCAGCTTTGATTTATTCTTTAAAGGGGATGTTAAGGTTATCTCTTATGTTGATGGAGCCGAGCTCCTCACCCCTGAACTGGAGTGGATAGCTTCTGAAAAGAAACTTCAGGCTCAGGATAAGGTTACTATAAAAAGGAAGAATCTTATTATAGAAGGGTGGGGTTTTGTCGCTAATCCTGACTTATCTCAAATTGAGATTGAGAGGGAAATTACCACCAGATTTGTTGGTGAAAAGGAGGATTGATGATGAGAAGAAAAATTTTTATGATAAGTGGGTTAATGCTTCTGTTTAGTGTGAGCTTGGTAGGAGCAACTTCTGCTGCCCAAAAGACGTTAGTGATTACCTCCTCTCATTATAGAATGGATTATGGCACTCGAGTAATCTACTACGAGGGTGAGGTTAAAGCTGTCTGGGAAGATATAATAATGGAAGCGGATGAAATGCAGATATTTCTGACGGAAGAGAATACCCTGGAGAAGATCGTGGCTAGAGGAAATGTTAAAATAATTCAAGTCAAGGAAAAAAGAGAGGCCAGCAGCGAGATGGCTACTTATATAGCTGAAGACGACAAGTTTGTCCTGGAAGACAAAGCTCATTACTACGATGAGGCAGGAAATAGCTTGCTGGCCGAAAAGATAATCATCTGGATAGAAGCTGAGAGACTCGAGGCGGAAGGAGCGCCTATAAAAGCAACTTATATATTAGGAGAATTGTAACTACTCACCGCAGAGGTCTCAAAGTACGCAGAGATGAATCAGAAAATAAACTGTCAGCAAGTCACTAAACGCTGAGAGCTCTGAAATATAATTTTTGTCATTGCGAGATACGAGATATGCCGAGCGTAGCAAGGCATATCTTGAGAAGGGAGAAACTGGTGGTTCTACGAGTAGAGAATTTAGCTAAAAGTTATCAGAGAACTTCAGTAGTAAATAGAATATCTCTTAAAGTAAATGAGGGGGAAATAGTGGGTCTTTTAGGACCTAATGGAGCAGGAAAGACCACCACTTTTCATCTCATCGTAGGATTAGTTAAGCCTACAGAAGGAAGGATTTTTTTAGGAGAGGAGGAAATTACTCATCTTCCTACCTATCAAAGGGCAAGAAAAGGAATTGCCTATCTTCCCCAGAGACCCTCCGTCTTTCAAAAACTTACCGTTAAAAAAAACCTTCTGGCTATCTTAGAAACTCTGGATATTTCTCTGGGAGAACAAGAAGAGAAAGCAAATCATCTATTGGCGGAGCTAGGAGTTACTCATCTAGCAGGACAGATGGCTTACTTGCTTTCCGGGGGAGAGCGCCGAAGAGTAGAAATAGCCAGAGCCTTAGTCACCTCCCCCTCTTTTATTCTCCTTGATGAGCCCTTTGCTGGCATAGATCCTATTACTGTATCCGATTTACAGACAATCATCTTCGAGCTAAAAAGTAAAGGCATAGGAATACTTATCACCGACCATAATGTTAGAGAAACTCTTCAGATTACTGATTTTTCCTATATTATGCATCAGGGAAAAATTCTTATTGCCGGGAAAAGAGATGAACTCACTCAAAATAAAAAAGCAAGGAAGATATTTCTGGGAGAAAATTTCAAACTTTAGGCAAGGCAAGACCATTTCTCTATGGTTTTTAGGGATAGGAGTAAGTTTTTTCTTTATACTTTCTTCTTCTTTTGCCTCGGAAGGAATTCCTCAGATTAATCTTCAGGCAGACCATCTTGAATGGAGTCAAGCCACTTCCTCTATTGTAGGATGGGGAAACGTTAGTTTAGAGTATGAAGATATCTTAATAAAGGGAGGTAATATAAAGGTAAATTTAGAGACCTCCGATGTTTTAGCAGAAGGAGAGGTGAGGATCCAGCTCAAGGAGCGAGTGGTAGAAGGCAAAAACCTTAAATATAATTTAAAGAGAAAGGAGGGGATAATTCAATTTCCCAGAGGAAAAGAAGGCCCTTTTTTCTACAGAGCACAGGAAGCTTATTTCTCATCTGAGACAATGGAACTAAGAGAAGTTGATTTTACTACTTGCAGTCTTTCTATACCTCATTACAGGATAAACATAGGAAAAGCTAGCATACATCTTGGGGAAGAGATTGTCATGAAGGATATCAGTCTTTATTTTAAGGGTTTACCTTTTCCTGTTTTCTGGGTGCCTTACTTTGCACAATATATACGCAAAGAGAATCGAGTTATATTTCCTGTCTTTGGTTATAACAAGTTTGCTGGTTTGTATATACAGACAGGATATTATCTTTATGGCTCCCCTTCTTTTCAGGCTAAGCTGCATTTAGATTATAGAGCAAAAAAGGGATGGGCCTGTGGGATTGATGTTTCCTATCGCCTTGAAAAAGGAGAAGGAGAGTTAGATGCTTATCTTGTCAGAGAAATGGATTCAGAAGGGGAGAGATGGGCAGTAAGACTGAGGCATCAGCATACCCTTTCCCCATCTACTTATCTTAAATTCAGACTAGAGAGAGTAAGCGATGAGGATTTTCTTCCTCAATATTTTGATGAGGAGCGTAAAACTTCCTATTTATATCTAGGCCATGAAGGAGCCGGTTACAATATGGGCATTCTGATGGAGCCAGCAGTAAATCTTGAGACTGACTTCATAGAGCGCCTGCCTCAAATCAAGCTTGATTTTGAGCCCCAGAGAGTTGGTGAATCTCATCTTTACAGTGAAAAAAAAGTGGAAATCACTAATTTTAGAAAAGGAGAAAAAAGTATTATCCGGGCTGATGGCTTTCTGGACTTCTCTTTCCCCTTTACTCTCCTTAATAAACTCTTTAGGATACGGCCTAAATTAGGATACCATCTTTTTCATTACTGGTATGAGGAAGAAGGGGAAAAATTAGAAGCTTATCGAGGCATATCTTATCAGGAGTTGAGTTTAGCTTCTGAGCTTGAAGACCATTATGGAAACTATACTCACATAGTGAGGCCTTCTTTGAGTTATTATCATTCATCTGAAGTCAAAAGTGAGCAATTGCCCTCGCTTGAAGAGCTGCTCAAGAGTGAAAAGTATGGGCAGGATTACGAGAAGAGAACCAGTGAAATTCATCCAGAGAATTTGATAAAATTCAATCTTACAGACTATCTTTACTCTGGGAAGAGAAAAGTTATAACGGGAGAGATCAAAACTAGCTGTGATTTAACCAAGAAGGAGGAAAAGTTTTCCCCCCTGGAAGGAAAGTTTCTTTTAGACCCTTCTTTGCCTCTCTTCGATTACTTTGATTTCTCTTTTCTCTATGATCCTTACGAGGAGAAAGGGAAAAAATGGGAGAAGCTAGAGGCTAATTTAGGTTTAAAGGACAGTTCCTGGAGTATGAAATTAGGAATGAGAAAGTATTATGTCAATGAATTGGTGCAAACAGATATTATTACTCAAGGGAATTTTAAATTGGGGGAAAAATGGGAAATTTCTGGGTATCTTCGCTATAATCTGGAAGATAAGGATATCCGGGAAGAAGTGTATTCTCTCCAGCGAGATCTTCATTGCTGGGCAGCCAGATTATTTTTAAAAGAGAAGCCGGAAAGAGAGTACTGGATTAGTTTTTATATAAAAGCCTTTCCCCAGCATTGGGTTAAATATTATCCAGGGGTTAAGCTAATAGAGTTTCGTTAATGCCAAGGAGGCCAAGATGAAGGTTCTGGTAATAGGAGGGGGAGGAAGAGAACATGCTTTATGTTGGAAGTTATCTCAAAATCCGAGAATAGAGAGAATCTATGCTGTTCCTGGAAATGCAGGTATTTCAGAGATTGCTGAGTGTAAAAAGATTGAATATGAAAAGGATTTTTCTTCTCTTGCCAGGCTAGCGGCTGAGGAGGGGATAGATTTTGCTGTGGTAGGTCCGGAAGTTCCTTTAGTCAATGGGATAGTAGATTACCTTCAGAAAAAAGGGCTGGCTGTTTTTGGCCCTTCGAAGAGGGCAGCTCTACTGGAGGGAAGCAAGGTATTTGCTAAGAGATTTATGAAGAAATATGGTATTCCTACGGCTGATTTCAGGGTTTTTTCCCATTCAGATAAGGCTATTGCCTATATAAAAAAGGAAGGTCCAAAGGTGAT
This sequence comes from Clostridia bacterium, assembly GCA_030610745.1. GTDB lineage: Bacteria > Aerophobota > Aerophobia > Aerophobales > AE-B3A > JAUWRC01. The sequence continues at coordinate 3,207 of JAUWRC010000064.1, read as the reverse complement.
CAAAGTTGATGGTCTGGCTGCTGGCAAAGGAGCCCTATTGCCAAATACAAAAGAGGAAGCTGTAGAGGCGATAAAGTCAATTATGGAGAAAAAGGTCTTTGGTGAAGCTGGCAAAAGAATAGTACTGGAAGATAGGCTCCGAGGAAGGGAGATTTCCTTTATTGTCATCACAGATGGGGAAACCATTAGACCATTGGCCTCTACTCAGGACCATAAGCCTCTTTACGAGGGAGATAAAGGTCCTAATACGGGAGGAATGGGAGCTTATTCTCCAGCCTTTGTTTCTCCTTCTTTATATAAAAGAATAATGAAGCGGATAATAATCTCTACCTTAAAGGGGATGAAGAAGGAAGGAAGAGAGTTTAGAGGAATTTTATATGCTGGTTTGATGATTGAAGGAGGAGAGCCCAAAGTTTTGGAATTCAATGTTCGTTTTGGAGATCCAGAAACCCAGGCAATTCTTCCTCGTTTGAAGAATGATTTACTAGAAGTCCTTCTGGCGGCAAGAGAAGGAAACTTACATAAAATAAACCTTGAGTGGCGCTCCCAGGCAGCGGTTTGCGTGGTTCTTGCCTCAGGCGGTTATCCTCACCTCTACCAGAAGGGCAAATCTATCAAGGGTCTGGAGAGATTATTTCGCTTAAGAAATGTATTTCCTTTTTGTGCCGGGGTAAAAAGAGAAAATCAGTCTCTAGTAACTGACGGGGGCAGAGTAGTGGGAATTACAGCTTTAGGTAAGAACATACCCGAAGCTGTCCGCCAGACCTATCGGGCTGTGGATAAAGTTCACTTTGAGGGAATGTATTATCGCCGAGACATAGCTTACAAAGCACTCAACCCTTCTTGAGGTATTTCTTGACAATTGGCTCTATTCTAGTAGGATAAACTCGTATTGCGTCGTGCCTGATGCATATAATAAAACGAAAAGCGAAAAATGTAAAACTATAGCGTAAAACTCAAAATTAAATTAAAAACATAGAGAAAAATAAGTCAACGAACTATGAACAACGAACTACGAACTAAAAGTAAAGGAGGTCTAATTCTTAAGGAATGAGCCAGGCTCTGTTCCAGAAGAATAAAACAAAAAATGCTACAGTTCCTAATCAAAGGCGGCCCTTTAATGATTCCCCTTGTTATTTGTTCCGTGACGGCACTGGCTATCGTCATTGAAAAGTTCATAAGTATCAGGGGTGTTGAGAAGAAAGCAGGTGAGTTCATAAAAAAAACACGGAAGATTCTGAAGGGTGATGAGAAGGGGAGAATAGACAGGGTTCTTGCTTTGTGTGAGGTGGCACCTTCTCCTCCAGCTCGTATCCTTAAGGCAGCCATCGAAAAAAAGGGGAGGGGGAGAGAAGAAGTTAAGGAAGTTATAGTGGATGCAGGTTCTTTAGAAGTGCCTTACCTGGGAAGGTATCTGAGAATTTTGGAAACTATCGTTACCATTGCTCCTCTTATAGGATTATTGGGTACGGTGAGGGGAATGATAAGGGCTTTTAATGAAATTGCTCTGCAGGGAGTAGGCCAGCCAGGGGCTCTGGCGGGAGGGATTTCTGAGGCACTTTATACTACAGCTTTTGGTCTTAGCATAGCTATACCCTGTCTGATATTTTACAATTACTTTACTCATAGGACAGAAAGATTTATTCGAAAACTAGAAAGTTTCTCCAGTGAATTCCTGGAGTTATTGGCGGGGAGGTAAGAAATGCGTTTTCGTCGTCCAACAGAACGAAAAGAGGCAGTTCTTAATCTTACTCCTCTCATTGATGTTGTCTTCTTGCTCATTATATTCTTTATGCTTACCACTACCTTTCGCACTGTTTTCCAGGGTATAAAGGTGGATTTGCCTACCACTACTACACCGCAAGAGAAGATAGAGCAAAATATCATCATCTCTATTACCAAAGACAACCATCTCTATCTGGATGAAAGAAAAGTGACAGAGTCAGAGCTAGTTCAGCTTTTGAAAAAGAAGTTAGAGGGGAGAGGAGGTTTGGTTATTGTCAATGCTGACAAAGATGTTTTGCACGGCAGAGTAGTAGAGGCTATGGATCTGGCTAAACAGGCAGGAGCTGATAGATTAGGAATTCTCACTTCTTATGTAAAGGTGGTAGAAAAAAAACTGTAAGCCATATTTAGTTCGTTGTTCGTAGTTCATAGTTCGTAGTCAGAAAAGACAGTTCAGAGTCAGGAAGAAGTTAAGAAATCTTAGTCAATGAACTACGAACTCATAACTATAAACTAATTAGTAGCGGTGCGATTTATTGCACATTATAAGGTGAGGGGATAAAAGAAGTGGATGAAAAGAATCGATTTAGACTCATTCTCTTAACTTCCTGTGCTATTCATTTTTCCTTTATTCTTTTGTTTCCTGCTTTAGGAATTTCTCCTAAATTTCTTCCAGAGTACCTGGAGGTTTACTTAGTTGAGCTTCCTCCCGGGCAAATTGAGAAAGCGGTGGAAAGCGAGGTAGTTACTCCGGCTAAAACCCCAGAAAAACTGGAGGTCGCTCTTGAGCCAAAGAAAGCAGCTCCCGAAGTAAAAAAGCCCATAAAAACGGCAGCTAGTGAAGTTTCTCCGGTAAAAATCTCTCTGCCACCTGCCCAAAAACTTCCTGTTCTTCCTCCTCAAGTATCCGGAATAGAAGCTCCTCTTGTTCCTCAGAGCCTGGAGCCTACTGTTGGGGAGAATATTAGCTCTTTGCCTCGCCTGCAAGGAGAAAAAGATACTGGGCCAGGGGAAAGGCTTCTTCCGCCAGGGAGGAAAACTGCTAAGGATGAGCAGGGCTCTCCAGAAGAGTTTAATCTTCCCTTCAAAGTTGTTTCTCCTGTGAAAGAGGGTATCTCTTATGGGGAAAAGGGCGAGGGATTAAGAGAGGAGGGGGTCAGGATTAGAGGACCTATAGAGAAGAGGGAGCTTGAGAGATGGATTGAGCCTGATTATCCCGCGTGGGCAGAGGAACAGGGAATAAAGGGCGAGGTAGAGGTAAAATGCTTTGTACTTTCCAGTGGAGAGGTTAGAAGCGTGGAAACCGAGCTTACTTCTGGATGGCTAGAATTAGATAAATGTGCCGAACAGGCTCTACTGAGATGGAAGTTTAGTTCCATTGAAGGAGACGAAATACAATGGGGCATAGTACCTTTTGAATTTGAGTTCTAGTAGCGGTTTGATTTATCAAACAATTGCAGCGGTGCCATTTATGGCACATTG
>JAUWRC010000083.1 GCA_030610745.1 Clostridia bacterium | reverse complement strand
TGCATTGGCAGTAACCATTAACCCAATTGCGCCAAATGTAGAATTAATGAGTTTAATATTCCCTCCAGCTACCTGCAAAAGGCCACCTATCGTGAATACCATTTCAGAATTTATCATGGTTAGATGAGCTCCTTTGGATATATCAAAATAATGAATTGAGGTGGGGGAATCTATAATATCTACCTTTCCATGGTTGAAGACACATACAAGACCGCCCCCTTCCGGTGCTGGAAAAATAAGGGAATTTTCTATTTTTAAGGAAGCTTTTTCACTGACAAATATATAAGTATGTATTGTCGGCACCTTGCCTCGTCCAATCATTAGCTCGGAGTTTTTGATGAGGAGCCTGGCTTCATCATTAACGTATATATTACCTTGTTGGAAATACTTTGTGTTCTCTATGATTTTGGTTTCTCCCTCTTCTATCACCAGGTCTCCGTAATGTTTTGTCCATTCAGATAGACATTTCTTTTTAGAAGCAGTTTTACAGCCAAAGTCAACAAAATTGAATTCATACTTATTGGTAAGCCCTTCTCCAGGGATATCAAACTGGATGGTTCCACAACAAGGGAAATCAACCTCGGCCAGGCCAGTAACCCAGGGTTTAGTTCCAATAATAAGACCAGTGGGGGGGTTGTCCAAAGCCGCATTGGGACGGACAACTGGATTTCCCATACCGCCTTCCATAGGTATCTCTTTACCATCAACATACATTGTCCAGTTACCCCAGGTAGATGGAAATGCATCAAGAGTTATTTCAATAACTCTCACATCAGAATACCAGGATATATCAGTTATCTCAGTTGCCTGGACTGTCCCTATAAGAATTAACCAGGTTAGAAGAATCAAACTTGCAAATAATACTTTTTTCATTTTATTACTTCTTTGGAACTCCCTGGAAAAAATTCCGAACTTGATCACTTGCCTTTCATTCTTAATTTAACAATACCGTTCTATTTTAAAGCCTTAAGTTTCGTATAACGCCCTGAGTATGAGAGGTAAATTTGATGAGTGAGGTACCACTCCAACGTGTGAGCAGGGAAGAAAAAATCGTCTTACACCTTTCATAATTTAATCTCACCCCTTTTTATAGCTTACGCAGGCATCATCGGATTCCCAAACCTTTACCTTGCTTAATTTTATCCTTTCTGAATCTATATCCTTTTTCAATCTTTCAAATAAATATTTAGCTATATTTTCCGTGGTGGGATTTATGTCTTTTAAAATCTCATTCAGATATTGATGGTCCAGCTTATCCACCCATCTTTTGACTATTTTTTTGACTTCCCTGAAGTCTATAAGTATCCCTTCCTCCGTCAGCTTTTCTCCCCGAAGAAATACCTCGACCTTCCATGTGTGCCCGTGTAGGCGCTCACAGCCACCCCCAGCTTCTTTCAGTTGATGGGCAGCGGCAAAGTGAGTCTCAACCATTAATTCATACATTGTACCCCCTCACCCTATCCCTCTCCCCACAGGGGAGAGGAAAAAATCTATTTTCCCCCTTAAAGTTAACGTTCCAAGACATCGAAAACAGCACTCGTCCGAAACTGAGCAACAATATACTAACGACTATTCACCAACAACTAACGACTAATTGATCAGGCTTTTATAAATCCCTTCCAGCTTTGAGATACTCTTTTCTATCACATGAGCCTGGACAATTTGATAAGATTTCTCCTCCATAGATTTTCTTAATTTCTCGTTAGAAAGAATTTTATTAATTTTTTCTATTGCTTCCCCGGGATCTTCGAGGCTAAAAGTATATCCATTAGCTCCTTCTTTAACCAGCTCCTGGGCTGCATTTTCTTTGCTTCTTCCTATTAAAATAGCTTTTCTCATAGCCATAGCCTCCAGAGTGGCTATGCTTTGAAGCTCATAAAAAGAAGCCAAGATAAAGATATTCGCACAAGCATAAGCACAGAGGAAGTTTTTCTCTCTTAAAAAACCAGTAAAGCTCACTTCTTTTTTCATCCCTAATCTGGCTGCTCTCTTCTCCAGTCTATTTTTTAAACTCCCCTCTCCTGTAATTAATAGTTTGACTCTCTGCTTTCTCTTTTTTAAAGCCTGCATTATCCTCAAAAGATAATTTATATTCTTTTCATAACTCAATCGCCCTGTATAAAGCAAAACAGAGAATCCAGCCAAAGAATATCTCTTTTTAAAAGCTTCTATTTCTTTTGAGGTAATCTTTTCTAGATTAAAGAGTCCGAGATCAATCCCATTACTCACTACCCGTATAGGTTTATGGGTATACTTTTTTAAGATTTCACTGGCAAGGTGAGAAGGAGCAACCAGAGTGTCTGCTTTGCTGTAGAAGTAAGTAAACCAGGTCTCCAAGACTCCTTTAAAAAGGGAGAAAGGAAAATAAGAGGGAATGACATTACCCACCTGGACATGAAATCCTAAAACTACTGGTATTCCAATCTTTCTTGCTCCTTTTAGCGTCTGCCAACCTAGATAACTAGGAAGGTTAATATGTATAAGATCTATCCTTTCTCTTTTTAAAATAGAGGTGATCTTTATTAAAGAGGGAAAAGCAAGGGAGCCTTTTTGCCCGGGAAGAGGAAGAGAAAAAAATCTATAGATTCTAATTCCTTTTGCCCTGTTAGAGGGTTCCAACCATGAGTGGTAGCGATCGAATTTTGCATCGTATATCGTACTTCGTACATTGTACTTCGTTATTTGGTTTTCTTTTTTGGTTTTCTTTTTTCGATGTACGATATGCGATATACGAAATACGAATTTAATCAAACCGCTACGATGCGAGGTAAGGACGATAACCTTGTGTCCCCTTTTTGCCATCCCCAGAGAAAGGTTCTGGGTGGAAATTCCTTCTCCTCCCACAGCAGGAAAAGCTTGATCGGAGACAAAGCAAATCCGCATTATTCCTTTCTTTCCCAAAACCTTCTTAGCCCAAAACGAATAACCAAAAATATGGCTATACTCACTCCTATAAGGTCGGTCACTCTAACCATCAGACTAAAAGCAAGTGCCTTATCAGGCCCTATTCCAACAAGTCGGTAAATTCCCACCACCCCTACTTCAAAGATGCCCAGAGCCCCAGGAGTAAACTGAAGGGCCAGAATAAGATGAGTTAGAGCAAAAAGTAAGGCCAGTTGAGAAAGACTAAAGACAATTTTAAGGAAATAAAAGAAGATAGCTGGTTTAAGGAAAATAAAAAGCCCACTTAAAAGATTAAAAATAAAAGCAATTAATGTTTCCCGACGGTGCTCTTTAAAGGCAAGAAAAACCTCACCCTCTATTTCGGATATCTGGGGTATAATTTTTTTAATGACCTTAGATAAAAGATTTATTCGCCCCAGGGAAGTAGCCATATTAGTGAAAATCTTATTCTCAAAAACAAAATTAACCAGTAGGAACCCCATTCCCAAACCAAAAAGAATATTAACTGCCAGGAGAGTAAAATAAATCTGAGGGGGAAGTTTGTACTCTATCAATATACAGATGCTGCCCAGATAGACAAAGAAGAGACCCGCCCCTAGCTCCAAAAACTTATCCACCACCACAGTAGCTCCTATTTTGGTAAAGGGAAGGTTGTGTTTCTTACTGATTACATAAATCCTCAGCGGCTCTCCACCTATATGCATAGAGGGAGTAAGATAGCTTACCATAATTCCCATCAGTCTCGCTGCCAATATATCTTTAAACGGAAGATGGTAGCCATAAGACTTTAGAATGAGACGCCAGGAAAGACTGGAGATAAAAATCACGAAAAAAGCATTTATTATGAAAATCCCAGCTCCTAAGAAACCTATCTCTTTTGCCCGGGAGAAAATCTCTCGAATATCGACTAAATAAAATATTATGATAAGAAGGGCAAGCCCAGCTATGGTTGAGAAAAGGATAAGGAACTTTTTCTTCATTCTCCAAATACAGTCCTCATAAAGCTTTTTACAGCTTTATCTATCTGAACCTCACAATTTAATCCTTTATACTTTTTTGCCTCTTCTACATCTTTTACCAAATTCAGGTGGGCTTGGCTGACACTGTAGAAATTTCCCCTTTTTTTGTGATAATTTGCTAGATAGAGCTGCTCAGTCTGTCCAGGAGTGGGAATAAATAAGGCCTTTTTCCCCAACGCAGCCAGTTCCATAAGAGTACTATAGCCAGATCTGGTAATGACCAATTTGGCTCTATTCATAATCTCTTCTTGTCTTTTCCTTTCTAAATATCCAAAAACATGAAGGTGTTCGAGGTCTCCTTCTTCTCCATCCTCGGGTTTACCTAAAGCGATAACTACTTTCCCCTTCAGGGAAGGCGCCTGCTCCAGGATCTTTTTTTCCAGAATTGTCCTCTGGGGCTCGGGGCCGGACAAGGAAATAAAGTAATCAATATCCTCTCTTACTTTTCTTTTTTTCAAGTCAGAGAGAATTCCCAGGTACTTGACTCTACTTTTCTTGAAGTACTTCAAATCATGAGAAAGATCCCCGCTTAGAGAATTCTCTTCATTATCGGGAACCAGGAACATAGAGAAGCTCTCTTTAAAAAAGGAATAATTAAATCCTTCCGTAGCCAGCTCAAAAAGTTTTACTCGACCAGGGGCGATAAACCTCAATTGGTGAGAGATGAAGTAAGAAGGGATTTTTTTATCGCAGATACCAAAACGGTTATCCGAGATTATTCTCTCATATTTTTCTCGTTTAATTAATTTTTTAACCCTACTATGCTCTTTGACAATCTCGTTCATATAAATAGGAAAATAACTCAAGAATTTAGCTACAGAGAAATCTTTTTTAGAATAAGCAGAAGAATAATCGGGAATATCCACATACCTCGAACTATCCCCTAGTTCATCCCTTAAAAGGTCTAAAGATCTGCCTCTTCCTACCAGGGTAAGACTATGCCCAGCCTTTAGGATTCCTCGAATAAGAGGAAGATCTCTTGTGGCATGTCCCAGACCCCAGGAACAGATGGCAAATAAAACTTTCATCGCTATCCCTTTTCTACAAAGCTAGCTTCTTCTGAATCTTTTCCACCACTTCATTCTTTATTTGGGAGGCCCGGGATAAAATGCGGCTTAGGCTCTTTTTCTTCTCTTTTTTATATTTTTCATCTTTAATAAAGGAAAGATTGATTTCTACATTTACTACAGCACTTTGTAGGGCCGCTTCCGCCAGCAAGACCCCTACTGCTATGTCAGTCACCAAATTAGGATTCCCTTTGGGAAGAAGCTTTTGGCTTAATTCTATCACCTGGAAAGAGGCTTCTGCTGTACGCCAGGGAACCTCAGCAGCTTCTTTCAAAGCTTTTTGTAGAGCCTGAGTACGCTTTTTTTTTAGCTGGGGAGTCTTCTTTGGCATCTTGCTAGCCTGAACGAACTTCCCGTAAGCCTTGACATCTTCTTGAATCAATGCGGAAAGATTATTTTTAAGTTCCTCTGCCTTTTTTAGAATTTCCTTAACATCTTTTTCAACTATTTTATATTTTGGCTTCCCTACCGTAAAGTTTGCTACCATACAAAGAAGAGCCGCTCCTAAACTTCCTACCAGGGCAGCTACACTTCCTCCTCCCGGGGTAGGAGTCCCTGATGCTGTATCCTCCAGAAAATTCTCCAATGGTTTATTTATGTACATCTCATTACTCGTCGCTCGTTGTTCGCCGTTTGTATCTCGTGCCCCCTCACCTTAATCCTCTCTCATAGTTCGTAGTTAGTAGTTGGCAGTTCGTAGTCAGAAAAGACAGTTCAGAATTAGGAAGAAGTTGAGAAATCTTAGTCAATGAACTATGAACTACGAACCCCGAACTAAAATGGGGAGAGGAAACGAAATACCATTCACCATCCACGATTCACTATTTTCGTATCAATAATCTCTCTCTCCGTAATGATGTAGTCAACCGCTATATCGTAAGATTGAGAAGGAATATTATCTACTAGCTGCAGTTCAAAAGCTAAAGCTGCTGATTTAGCTCCGAGCGATACTTTTTTTAAAAATCTATCGTAAAAACCAGCTCCAAAACCAAGGCGATTTCCCTCTCTATCAAAGATAAGTCCGGGAACTATTACCAGATCAATATCATCTAAAGGAAGGGGATGATAAAAGTTCTTTTTTGGCTGAAGAATTCCTTGCATCCCAACCTCAAGCTCTTTATTATAGTCCTTTAACTCTGAAGGTAGGATCTCCTTTTTCTGCCACTCAACAAGAGGGACAGCTATTCGCTTACCCAGCCTTAAAGCCTCCTTTATCATTTCTTTAGTTTGAACTTCATCCCTCATAGCTAGATAAAAGAGAACCGTTTGAGCTTTGCAAAAAATGGAGAAGGCAAAAAGCTTTCGTTTAATTTCATCACTCTTTCTTTCTATCTCTTGAGAAGATTGAGATCGACGAAGAACAAGGATTCTCTTTCTTAATAATGCCTTTTGCTTTTTAGAATAGTTCGTAGTTCGTTGTTCATAGTTCATTGTTCAAAGATTTTAGTAGCGGTCAGATTCATCCGACTTTTCAGTTAATTAGCTGACTAGAGATTAGTCAATTAGTTATGACATCTTACCTTTTACATTGGCTTTCTGTCTGGCACTAATCTCTAATTAACTAATCCACTAATCATCTTCTTTTGTGCGATGAATCGCTCCGCTACTTTCCTAAAATCTTTTTTGCCTCATCAACGGCAGAAGCAGCATCCGGAGCATAGCCATCAGCTCCAATCTCATCAGCATAGCTCTGGGTGAGGGGAGCACC
>JAUWRC010000021.1 GCA_030610745.1 Clostridia bacterium | reverse complement strand
CGTCATAATTTCTGGATGTTCGAGAAGTTTCCCAAGCCAAAATTTTTCTCCCTTCCAGGAAATCATAGTCATTTTTGTCTTCATGGTCATTCTCCCTGTAAATATTGTCGTTGATTCATGGGGTCTAACGCTACCCTTAACCGGCTGGGTTGAGCGCCAGCGAAACCCAGTCCGAGTTGAAGGGTTTGTTATGCCTTTTTATCTTCCTTTTCTTCAGTATCAGGTTTGAAAGGTTCTACTAACTCGACCTTCAATTTCTTAAAACCAGTCAACAGATGGTGTAGGTTGTTTGAAATTTTTTCTATGTCGCGTGCAATCCTGGCAATTGGAACTTCAGCAGCGACAGTTCCTTCAAAAGATTTTACATCAAGCTTACACTCAACAGGTGGCATCCTCTTTTCATGTTTCTTGAATATGCATTTAACGATTACAGGCTCAGTCCCAAGGTTTTTTGTAAGACCACCGTATTGCCCCCAATCGATCTTACGTTCCTCGCCAGGGCCCAACGCCGGTATTCCATCAATAAATGGGCCTTCTTTCATATCCTCAGCTTTTTTTGCTTGATCGATAGAAATTCCAAAAGCTCGGTGAGGTATCGGTCGTGAAAATTCGAATGAAATATCATGTGCCAAACCCGAACCGACATTTTTTGCAACTAATTGAAGAATGGATGACCGTGACTCATCATGAACAACAGACAATATTACGCAGGGATCTGATTGCGATGCGAGTATCTTCTTTGTAAGACGAACATAAATGAACGTGAGAACAGCCAACACAATCGTTGCTATTGCTGTGACCCAAGCACTCCAATCTAAGGAATTCGGTATTGAAGCAATTATCTCTAATGCCTTATTTTCCATTCTAATTTCTCATGGGCATAACGGCCAGGTATCCCCGTCCGTGTGCATGCCATCGTTATGCCTTTATGTCTCCTGCTTGTTCCGGAGGTCTGCAACTATGAACTCGCGATCGAACATCTCCCTTAGCGTCCTGATCATCTCTGACTCGGTACCAATGATCCCTCTGAGGTCGTTCTCGGCCACACGAGTAAATATCGCGTAACGCTTTTCGTTCACGATATATCGCAATAACCCTTTCTGACTCTCTGGGATTGTCACCACGCCCCTCTTTCCGCAAATCGCTTCCCATTTCTCGACGAGCCCAGGGTCAATCCTCTCTCCACAGATTACTCTTCGGGTCACGTGTCGGGCCTTCTTGTCCATGAAGTATTCTGCGGTCTTGTCCCAAACTACTTTGGCGACGACTCCCAGAGTTTTAGCTATCCAGGCGATGAGGTCCTTGGACGGAGTATACATGGCCACGGCGATAACAACCCATTCGGGATTCGCTTTCGCCCATGCGATTGCATGTCCAATGGACGCAGCTTTTACCATGCCACTCTCCCTTTCGGTAGTACACAAACTTTCTGGCTTCCTTCAGAAACTCGTTCTTCAGGTCATCAATGCCAAGTTGATCCGCCCGAAAGTACTGAGCGGACGTCTTCTTTTTCTCTAGCATTGCTTTCTCCTTCAGATTAATCAAAAAGCATAACAATTAATATACGAATTCGTTTTTTATGGTCTTTTGTACTAATTTAATTCATTTATACCAATTATACTATACCAATCTCACACGTCAACATAAATTTACATTTCTTATTTTGCCTATAATAGCATTAAATACGTAATTCGCTTTTTATGGTAATTTCCAATGGAGGATTTATCTAAAACTGCCGGCGTTGCAGACTGGCAGAAAAAACAGGCAAAAATAGCTTTACAACTCTATTTTGAGCAGTTTAAAATCTGCTAGGCTATAAAAATGTCGAGACAACCATGATTTATACCCACGTATTAAGAAGTATGTCTAATGTTCCAAAAAGCCCTCTTGATATTTTATATACAAAACAGTCATAAAGATAAGCAATTATCTTTAGGATCCTCTATTTTCCAGTGTTGACAGCATAGATATAGTAGAGTGTTACTAGTGAAAATGGTAGTAGAATAAGGGCGGGAGTATAAGGAGGTGAATAAGTAGATAAAAAACCCTCCCAGGTGTTGATCCATCCTCCTTCTTCCCCTCCGGGAATGGATTCGGCAATCATACTAAATATTTTCATACCAGCGATAATCCATATCATTATGCTAGCCATTACAACCTTTGCTAGCTGGTGTATCTCTCTTAAATTTTTAACACTGCTTAAGTAAAACAAGCCAGCAAAGAAAAGAATAAGTCCTCTCCACAGTAGAAACTCGCCGGATATTTCCAAAATACCCCAGGTGAGGTTCTTACCCGCTATACCTATTATCAACTCTGCTGTCCCAAAACCCAAAACCCACAGACCTAAAACAGAAAAATATACTTTTCCAACTTTATTTTCCATTTAAGCTACTCCCGCTAGTATCCATATTAAATGCAGCAGCCCACCATATAAGAAAACAGTCGCCACTAAAATTGCCAAACTCCCCAAAAGCCCCTTCCACCCTCCTTCCCTTAGAAGCATGACGAAAGTGGCCACACAGGGAAAATAGATAGTGACAAGTACCACAGAGGTAATCTTCTGATATTTTGTCATAGGGATAGCGGAAAGCTGTGCTACGGCCAGGTCTTTTCTCAGGAAGGCCACTATCAATGGCCCTACTGTTTCCTTAGGTACTCCAAACCACCCACTGAGCAATGGGCTTAATGAATTGGCTAACCAATCCATAACTCCTATTAAATGGAGTACATTAACGATTATTACACCTAAAAAAACAAATGGAACCGCCGCGGTAAAGAAACTACTTACTTTTATCCACAGCTTTCTTCCTGTATTACCTAATGTAGGTCTTCGATAAGGCGGTATATCCAAAAGAATTTCCGGCGACTTTCCCGGTATTATCTTATTAAGAATAAAACCAAGGATGAAATATCCCATCAATAGATAGAGCATAACCCAGCCTACAGTCTCTGGAATTACCTTTAACATAATTCCAAGCTGAGCACCGCAGGGAATAAATATTGCCAAGAGTGTCATCATCATAAAGCGCTGCTTTTTCGTCTCCAGAATTCTACAAGCCGTACATCCCGGCACATTACACCCCAGAGAAAGAATCGAGGGCACTATGGCATACCCATGAAGACCTATCTTGTGCAAGGCCGTATCAATAAGAACAGCCAATCTGGGCAGATAGCCGCTGTCCTCCAACAAGGTAAGTATCAGGTAAAAGGCAACTATTGCCGGAAGAACTACACCTATAGCCACAAAAAGTCCGCTGGTAAGTACTCCAAAAGCCTCAAAAGAGTTTCTTGCCAATGGGTCCCCTACAAGGATATAATAGAGCCAGCTATCTTTACCCGCTGAAAAAACTTCCTGCAGCCAGGGCAGCCAATGCCCATCGAATAACTTAACCAAGAAGCCATCCGTAAAAAATCTAGCAAATGCGCCAAAAAAAGCCCAAAAACCATATAAAACAGCAATGGCTACAGGTATGCCTGTTAGGGGCTTGACAGTGATATCAGCAATAGCATCCTTCAAGGTATACCTGTATTTGCCAAGTTTTACAGTTTTTTTTGATATTTTATCTATCAAATCCCATCTTTCATCAACGCTTAACATCTTAACCACTCACCCTTTCCATAATTTTTTCTATCTTGGCTGGAGATACTTCTTCTATTCTCAATGCTAATTCCCTGATTCCTTCGCCACTTATGGCTATAGTGGGAGTTACCGGGACACCAAGAATTTGTTCCAATTGCTTTACATCAATCTCTATATTCTTATCCTTAGTAACATCCCACATATTTAACGCTACTAGAACCGGATACCCTTTCTCGATAATTTGTAATGCTAAGTAAAGACCGCGCTCTATTTTTGAAGCATCAATGACACATATAACAATAGATTCTTTTTCTTCCTCAAGCATTTTTACCGCTACTTCTTCGGCTTTATCCTTTGGTTCTAGAGAAAATGTACCAGGAACATCTATAATTTCAACACTTTTCTCCCCAAGTCGCATCCATCCCTTTGTATAATCAACAGTAGTACCGGGATAGTTTGATTCAATCACCCTTGCTCCGGTTAAGCGGTTAAAAACCACTGATTTCCCAACATTGGGATGACCCATTAACAAGACCTTCACTTTTCTATCTCCACAATGATTTTATCTGCTAGACCCAGGCCTAAAGAAGTCTCCGCTTTATCTACCGTTACCACTACCGGCCCTTTTATGGGCTGTTTTGTGAGCATCTTGAGTTTTTTGCCCACTCTAATACCCATACCAGCTATTTTCTCTTTTAAATCTTCTTCAACACTTTTTACAACACCTTCCTCTTCATAATCCATCTGGGAAAGCTTTCTCTTCATTTTTACATCCTCCTCACGCTGATTCTTCGTGCCATCCCCCGACCAATGGAAACCATATTTCTATTAACCTCAACTGTAACAGGACCCCAGTTAGATACTATCCGTACAACACTACCCTCAAGCAGACCTCTGAGGAGCAGATTCTGTCTGAGACCGCGTCCTCCTCCAACGAATACAATTCTCGCCCATTCACCGGGTCTTAAGTCAGTCAATTTTTGCATAGCATTTGCCTTAGCGCGTATAGTATTTGCTAGTTAACTGGTTAATTTTCTTGATACTTGATGCTCGATACTGGATACTCGTTTTGCTCTCGTCCATCATCTCTCATTCTTCTCTTTTTACGAGCAACGAGCAACAAGCAACGAATTGTCATTCACCATTCACTTTATTCGTATCTCGTCTATCACACCGTCCCAAGTGTCTACCCGTCTTTATAAAGTAATGAAAATTAGACAGCCAAAGAGGCTCTTCTTCGGGGCAGGTTTCCACAAATTCTATAAATTTTAATAAGCGCTTCATTGTTTTTGCATCCAGAGTATGCTCTATTTTGCAGGCCTCCCGAGAAGCAACAGCTTTACTCAATCCCAAAAGATCATGAAGAAATTTATAAAGAGTTTTATGTCGGGTATAAATTTCTTCCGCTATTACTGCCCCATTCTTGGTGAGTTCAATATATCCATATCTTTCATGATTAATCAGCCCTTTCTCAGCCAGAAATTTTACCGCTGCCGCCACCGAAGACATCTTCACCCCCAAGTACTTAGCTAAATCTCTTACTCTTACCCATTTCTTCTCTAAACCAATTACTAGAATTGCCTCCAGGTAATCTTCTTTACTCTCTGTTAAAGTATTCACCTTTAGACCCTCCGGGTAAAGATACTCCCCAGAACTCTCCACCTTTAGCACCTATTAAAAGTTTATTATCTCTAACAATGTTAGATAACACTAACATTATAATCAAAAAAAATTACTCTGTCAAGATAAGCCTCAGGACAATTTTCTTGACTCATAATGATTAAATACTATAATTAAAGTGTTGGAATTTTATCAGCAGAGGGAATGAGTATGATTCAGCTAGGATTAATCATCATTTGTCTTGTTATTATTGCCCTTTATCTAAAAGGAAAGCCGAGAAAACCCCGGCTAAAAAGTAAGATAGATATTAAGGCTGAATCTTATCGAAGAGAAATAACAAAATTCTTAAAAGAATTAAAAGGAGGGATAACTCAAACAAAGAGAAGAAGGCTGGAAATAGAGATGGAGAGGTTCAAAAAGGCTCGTCAACTCGATGGAATCCTGGAAAAAGCTGAACAAGAAAGAAATTCCAAGAAAGCTATTGATTATTATCTGGAGGCATTTTCTTTTATCACCAAGAACAATTTTGAGCTAGATAGAAAGAATGAAATTGAGGATAAAATAAAGGCTCTTCAGGGAAAAATAGACCTGCGTGTCCATTCTCATAGAAGATAGAAACAGCGTATAGTGTGGCTTCGCCCCTTAAATATTGTTTGATGAATCATACCGCTACCTACTCCTAAGTTCATTACTGACCATTTTAAGGTCCTCTAAAAAGGGTTTTTCCCAGCCAGATTTATAGAGGCAGGCAGCAGGATGAAAAATAGGAATAATCGATATATTGCTTTTGTACCACTGGGGCTTCCCTCTGATGTGAGTGATACCGAGGGTAGTGTCGAGAAGTAGCTGAGTAGCAAAATTACCCATAGTGCAAATAAGGCGAGGGCCGATGATTTCTATCTGACGTTCTAGATAAGGAAAGCAAACTTTAATTTCTTGGGATTGAGGATTTCTATTGCCCGGAGGTCGGCATTTAAGAACATTAGCAATATATATCTCCTCCCGGGATAATCCAGCTCGCCTGAGGCCTTCTGTTAGAAGTCTACCAGCCGCCCCCACAAAAGGCTTTCCTTGCAGGTCTTCATCCCTTCCCGGCGCCTCTCCTATTAACATTAACTCTGCTTCGGGATTGCCCGCACCAAAGACTAGATGCGTCCGTGATCTATAAAGAGAACATTTTTGACAACTTTGTATAGAACGGCGAAGGTCCTCTAATAACTTTCCAGAATTCTTCTCTTTCCAGGTACTCTCTTCTCCCTGGGATTTCCCCCGGGGTTTCTGGCCTCTACCCATACCCTTATTTTCTTCCATGTATCCCCGAAACAAGCTAACAATTTCTAAGTAATCCTTACGGAACTGCTGGCTGCCTTTACTCATTGTTTATGGTTCGCTGTTCATTGTTTGTAAACTTTCAGCAATCAACTTTCAGCTGATTGCTGATTTTCGATTGCTAAGCGCTATATGCTATTTACGATTATATTCTGCTCTCACCCTCTTCCCTCTTTCAGCGATAAGCTGTAAGCTATAAACGGTAAGGGACAGGAGCGAGCCAAAACCCTTGACAGCTTTTTTTCATCTGCTATACTGTAAATAGTTTTACAGTACCGGCGGAGCAATCCGCCGGGTTTTTATTTTACTCGCCTTAAAATCTTTTCTAAGTCTTCAATAAAAACATATTCTGAGGCAGCCAGTTTCAATTCCCAAGAGATAGTTTTTCACTTTCTGCCAATCCAAACTCCAACTCAATTTTTTCTGGGTATAAAAAATATTTGCTCCATCAATATAGGTTTTAGCTTTTGGTTTCTTCACTGTTTTACCTTAAACGCTTTAATTATTTATAATGATAAACCTAAAAACAGAAGAAGTCAACTGACTTTAAACCCAATGTGAATTAAACCTAAAAATGTCTTCAGAGGAAGCATAATTAACCTTGGATGGGATTTTTTGCCCGACGAGTTTTTTTCTAAGGGTAACGTGTTAGTTGACTCCTCCTGCTTTTATTATATAATTGAAACTGACTTGATAGGGAACTATTTACCTTATTAGAAAAGACTTCATCCGTAAGGACAGGAATGATAGAGGAAATTAGGCCTGTGGTAGCATACGTTACTATCAAGGAAGTGAGGATGGGATTTAAAGTTCTATCCAAGTTTTCTAACAGAATTTACGGGACGTAGCGCAGTCTGGTCTAGCGCGCTTGCTTTGGGAGCAAGAGGTCGTGAGTTCAAATCTCACCGTCCCGACCATTTTTCATTTTATGCTTTTTCCTATACGCTATCTGCTAAACGCTGTACGCTATTCTTAAAGTGTCCTGGTAGCTCAACGGATAGAGCAGCAGCCTTCTAAGCTGTCGGTTGGGGGTTCGAATCCCTCCCAGGATGCCAATATTTAACCCTCCTTTTTCTCCAGTTTAAGTTCCAATATCCCATTTTTGAAGGAAAATTCTACAGGATCTTCCTTTACCGGGAAAGGAAGCAAAATCTCTTTGGCATATTTTCTTTCTCCCCTTTCTGCGGAAAGATTGAGGATATCTTTATCTATTTTGATCTTTACATCCTCTTTGGATACCCCGGGAAGCTCTGTTATTACCCGAATGAAATTCTCCTCTTTAAGGACCTCTACAATGGGTTCTCTAACTTCTTCTATTACCGGTCCTTCTTTTTTCCGTTTAATATTACCAAAGGTTTCCACAACTGGTTTTCCTCCCACTAAGGTTTTAACGCTAAAGCCATAGACACCTTTTGTCTTCCCGCCTAATCCCTTTATTTCTCCTTCTTCCTTAATTTCTTTGGCTTGCTCAGATAACTTAGATGCGAGATCAATCAAATTGCCAACCCCCTCAAGTATCCCTCCTAGTCCTCCCATGCTTATTTTCCCTAAGCCAAAATCAACTTCAATTCCTTTTTTTTCTTCTTTTTTTTCTTTATCAGACATTGTAGCCTCCTTTATTTCGTTGCTCGTTGTTCGTCGCTTTATTAACTCCTGCAAAAGACCAGAAAAAAGTCCTTTTTTACTCTTCTCCTGTCCCAGGAGAATCTGAACCAAGGCCACAGAAGTAAGATCCCCGCCTGTCTGGTGATCCATTACCTGGATTTTTTCTCCCTGCTTTATTAGATTGGCAAGCTGGGAAAGTGTAATCGGCTGACTGGTTTTAGTATCGTACATCCTTCTATTGCTATACTTTTTAATTAATCTTCGTTCCCTAAGCCCCCTTCCGTAAGGCAGGGAACGCAGAGGAGAATTTTGTAATTTTTACTTCCTTTGCTTACCCCTTCCTCAATAATTTTCTTTCCTATCTTACCATCTATCATCAATCCATCCTGATAAATCTTAAGATTTGAGGTGTCCAGAAGCTCAAAATAATTGGCAATGGAATCCCAGAACCCTGAAACTGCCTTTCTATGTTTATTCCAGCGTTCTTTCCCACATATCTGGCTGCTCCTTTTATTAATAGTAGGAGCCACACTTCCCAGATCTGCCTCTGTATGAATAATAGATACATAAAGTAGTTTTTTCATTACTATTCACTCTTTTCCACCGCTTTAATTGCCTGGTTGAAGTGTTTAGCCGTAATTTTAAACCTGGTATAATCCTCATCGCTTTTGTCTTTTTGGCCGGCCAGAAATTCCCTTATGGCCAACATAGAGGCTTTTCTACAGATAGATTTTATATCGGAACCAACCAGACCATCGGTGTTCTGAGCCAGAGCCTTAATATCAACCCCGGAAGTCAAGGGTTTTCCGCGAATGTGAACCTTAAATATCTCTAGTCTGGTTAACTCATCAGGAATGGATAGTTCCAGAAGAAAATCGAATCTGCCAGCACGCAGAAGAGCCGAATCAATGATATCCAATCGGTTAGTAGCACCCAGAACCACTACTCCTTTAAGCTCTTCAATATCGTCCATTTCGGTAAGAAATTGACTGATTATCCTATCTGTCACATGAGAGTCTCCGCCCCCTCCACCACGAACCGGGGCCAGGCTGTCCAATTCATCAAAGAAGACAATACAGGGAGAAGCCTGTTTGGCCTTCTTAAAGACCTCACGGATCCCTTTCTCGCTCTCTCCCACCCATTTGCTGATAAGACTCGGCCCCTTAACTGAGATAAAATTTACCTCAGATTCACTGGCCACTGCCTTAGCCAAGAGGGTCTTTCCCGTAACCCCTTTGATATCGCCAGCTCCTTTCCCCGCTTCAGCTACACTCTTCATATTTTCAACACCTCCTTAAACCTTTATCTAAAACTCTTTCTCTTGGAAAGAAGGATGTTCTTAGCTTTGCTCGCTCCAACTATCTTTAGTTCTACTAGCGTTACCGACTAGTTCATCCCTTTTATAGCCAAGAAGTTCTTCAGTTGCACGGTTAATTTCTTGTATTTTACCATCAGGGTCAACTACAATCGAAGCGTCAGCCATGGATTTGATGACGTTGTCTGTATAATCTTCCCCCTTCACCTCCTGGAATTTTTCTTTTCCAGGAGAATATCATTTTGCCCAGGGGGGTCAATTTTCGATGCTCATCTATATCTATGGATGACATCAATGTATATGCACCAAAAATATGGGTATTCTCGATTCTATCCTCCTGACATAACTTATCTTGCAACTAGGTATCTGACTCATGGTTCTGTTCGAGCTGGACTTACATAAGCAGAGAGTTTGCTCCGGCAATATGGTTTAAATAAATGAGCAAAAAAGACTAAAGAGTAATTGTTTTCTCCATCCTAATTAAACCTTTCCCAGTATAGCTTCCCCTAGGTTACTTGCGGCTTATTGTTGCTCTTGCTGTGTGCACCGGAATGAGAAGAGGGGAAATTCTAAACCTTAAATGGGTTGATGTTGACTTTAGGAGAAGAACCATTACAATACTAAAGAGCAAAAGTCAGAAAGGATTTCCAGCTTCCTGCGGGGGTAGCTCAGTGGTAGAGCATCGGCCTTCCAAGCCGATGGTCGCGGGTTCGAATCCCGTTCCCCGCTCCATGGTGAGCGTAGCTCAGTTCGGTTAGAGCGCTGGACTGTGTAACCAGTGGTCGGGGGTTCAAATCCCCTCGCTCACCCCATAAATCGTATCTCGTTGCTTGTCGCTCGTATCTCATAAAAGCTGTAAGCTTTAAGCTATGAGTTGTAAGCAATACAAAATCGTGAATGGTTAATTGGTGAGTAATATCCTCTCCCCATTTTTCAGCTATAAGCAGTAAGAGCTTCCAAATGTGCGATAAATCGCACCGCTACTATACGCTACCCGCTATACGCTAGAAAAAGGGTGAGGGGGTACGAGATATACCGAGCGCAGTGAGGCATATCTTGGGCTGTTAGCTCAACCAGGCAGAGCAACGGACTCTTAATCCGTAGGTTACAGGTTCGATTCCTGTACAGCCCACCAAGCGGGAGACGAAAATAGTGGGCAGATTAAAAATCCACAAGCAGATTTTTCTTAGAGTGAGCTCTAGCTTTGTCTAGCAAACACTACCAAGCGGGAATAGCTCAGCGGTAGAGCATCACCTTGCCAAGGTGAGGGTCGCGGGTTCAAATCCCGTTTCCCGCTCCAGAATATTAGCGTATAGCGGGTAGCGTTTAGCGTGTAGTAGCGGTGCGATTTATCGCACATCGTAGTGGTAAGAAACAAAATGTAAGAAGTAGAGTGGGCAGAAAGGAAGAGAAGCGAGGGTGGCGGAATTGGTAGACGCGCTAGATTTAGGATCTAGTGAGGACAACTCATGGGGGTTCAAGTCCCCCCTCTCGCACCAAACTCGTGAATCGTAGTTCGTCGCTCGTAACTCGTAACCCGTCATTGCGAGCGAACAAAGGGAGCGAAGCAATCTCGAAAAAGCTGTAAGCCTTAAGTTGTAAGTTATAAGCTATAAGAAAAAGAAGCAAAGAAGTAGATATGTAGAGAGGTAAAGAAAAATCTGTGGTGAGAATATACCAACTTCTCTATTTCTTGCATCTTACTTCTTGTCTCTTACCATTTATCGCTATTTAGTTCGGAGTTCGTTGTTCGTAGTTCACAGATGGATTAATTTGCTCGCTCACTGTTTTACTTATTGTTGTTCCTATCTACGAACTAAGCCTATAGTGACTTACGTCACTATCGAACTCATAACTATGAACTAATTAGATGAATCCGACCGCTACTATACGCTAAAAAAGAGAGGAAAAATCGTGCAGGTAGCCATAGAGAAAAAAGAAGGGGCGGAAATTAGTTTCAAGATTGAAATACCACAAGAAAAGGTAGAAGCCGAACTTTCCCAAGCCTTCTATAGATTAGTTAAAGATGTACAAGTTCCTGGGTTTAGAAAAGGAAAGATTCCCAGAAAGATATTCGAGAAGCGATTTGGCGAGGAAACGCTTCAAGAAGAAGCAATAAAGAAGATTTATCCTGAAGTCTACCAAAAGATAGTGAATGAACACAACCTTATTCCCATAATTGAACCAACCATAGAAATAGTTCAATTTTCTGGTAATAAGCCTCTTATTTTCAAGATTAACCTAGTCAATAAACCAGAGATTAAATTGGGTAAATATAAAGAAGCTAAGGTTAAAAAAAGAAAAATAGAGGTAGCCGCAGATGAAATAGAAGCAGTATTAAAGCAGTTTCAGAAACAACACACTAATTATATTCCCCTTGAAGAAGAACGAGAAGTAAGGGAAGGGAACTGGGTAGTTCTGGATTATCAGATTTTTCACGAAAAAAGATTACTTCTCCGAGGGACGCAAAAAAACTTTTTCTTTAAGGTAGGCTCATCCTCACTTCCATCTTCTTTCTCTGAAGGTCTGATTGGGTTAAAAAAAGGAGAGAAAAAAGACCTTGAAATCCAATTTCCCTCTTCCTATCCTCAAAAAGATTTTGCTGGCAAAGAAATTATGTTTAAAATCGCCTTAAAAGAAATACGAGAAGAAAAAGTTCCTCCACTTGACGATAAATTTGCTAAAGACCTCAAATTTGATAGCTTAAAGAACTTTAAAAAACATCTCCAGGAACAACTAAAAGAAACAAAAGAAAAATGGGAGGAAAAAAGACTAAAGAAAGAGATAATAGACAAAATAGTAAATACCTCCCACATTAATATCCCCCCTTCCCTGGTTAAAAGGAGAGCGGAAGAAAGAATTAAAGAACTGGAAGACAGGTTAAAAAAAGAAGGGTCTACTCTTCAATCTTATCTGGAAAAAGAAAAGTTATCGGAAAAGGAGCTAAGAGCAAGATTGAACCAGGAGCTCGAGAAAGGAATTTCGACTTTTTTTATCCTGGAAGCAATTGCCAAGCAAGAAAAAATCAAAGTCGAAGAGAAAGAAATAGAGGAAAGACTGAAAAGCTCGGTAAATAAAGAAATCAAGGAGGCAGAGCTAAATAGAATAAAGAATAATCTTGCTGCTCGAGGTGAGCTAAGCACTGTAGCGGCCCGCATGAGAGAGGAAAAGGTAATTAACTTTTTATATGAAGCGGCAAAAATAAGCGAATAAGAAAGGAGAGAAAAATGGCTTTAATCCCTATGGTAGTAGAAAAAACAGCCAGAGGAGAGAGGGCTTACGATATTTACTCCCGGCTGCTTAAAGATCGAATAATCTTCATCGGTCAGCCTATTGATGATAATGTAGCTAACACGGTAATCGCCCAAATGCTCTTTCTGGAGGTTCAAGACCCTAAAAAGGACATAAAACTTTATATCAACTCACCAGGAGGAATAGTAACCTCAGGATTGGCTATTTATGACACCATGCAATACGTAAGGCCTGACGTATCCACAATCTGCATGGGACAGGCCGCCAGCGCAGCCGCCCTCTTGTTAGCTGCTGGAACCCCTGGAAAAAGACTGAGCCTACCTAACGCTAATATCCTTATCCACCAACCTTTAGGAGGAGCAAGGGGACAGGCCAGTGATGTAGGAATCCAGGCACGCTATATTCTTAAGGTTAAGGATAGACTAAATGATATTTTTGTAAAACATACTGGTCAGCCTAAAGAAAAAATTGAAAGAGATACAGATAGAGACTTTTATATGAGTGCAGAGGAAGCTAAGGAATACGGAATTGTGGATAAGGTACTTACGGAGACGAAATAATGTTGACTACGAGGGACGAAGTCCCGAAGCAATCTCGATGCAGCGGTTTGATTTATCAAACGTCGGATAAATCCGACCGCTACCAAACGAAATACGAACAACGAGATACGAACATATGAATATCGAAGGTAAGATAATCAAAATTGCTGGCCCTTTGGTAGTAGCAGAGAATATTCCTCAAGCCAGGATGTACGATGTAGTAAGAGTAGGAAAAGAACGGCTTATTGGAGAAATTCTGGAAATAAGAGGAAACAAAGCCTCAGTCCAGGTTTACGAAGAAACAGGCGGTCTAAAACCAGGAGAGCCTGTAGAGTCTACTAATCAACCTCTCTCGGTGGAATTAGGCCCGGGAATACTGGGAAATATATACGATGGAATCCAGCGTCCTCTGGACTTAATTAAGGCAAGCAAAGGCGATTTTATTTCTCGAGGAATCGAGTTCCCCGCTATTGATAGAGAAAAGGAGTGGGATTTCAAGCCGAGAGTAAAAGAAGGAGAAGAAGTTACCCCAGGAGATATTTTAGGAGTATTGCAGGAAACAGAAATAATCGAGCACCGCATCCTCGTTCCTTTTGGAATTGAGGGAAAGGTAAAGGAAATAAGAGGTGGTAAAGTAAAGGTTGAAGATATAATTGCTCTTATTGAAAATCGGGAAGGAGAAGAAAAGAAAATCTCCATGCTTCAGAGATGGCCAGTAAGAAAGATGAGACCTTATAAGAAGCAGCTAGGACCAGAAGAACCTCTTATCACTGGACAGAGAGTCATCGATACTTTCTTCCCCATTGCTAAAGGAGGAACGGCCTGTATCCCCGGCCCCTTCGGGTCGGGAAAGACCGTGGTCCAGCATCAGTTATCCAAATGGGTAGACGCAGAAATTATCGTCTTTACGGCGTGCGGTGAGCGGGGGAATGAGGTTGCCGATGTTCTTAGAAAATTTCCTAAACTTAAAGACCCTAAGACAGGTAAACCTTTAATGCAAAGGACTATCTTAATAGCTAATACCTCCAATATGCCCGTGGCAGCGCGAGAAGCTTCTATTTATACGGGGATTACTCTAGCTGAATACTATCGGGATATGGGCTATAATGTCGCCTTAATGGCTGATTCTACCTCCCGCTGGGCTGAGGCCTTAAGAGAGATGTCGGGAAGACTTGAGGAGATGCCGGGAGAAGAAGG